>NZ_CP109994.1:600709-901064 GCF_025947065.1 Flavobacterium sp. N1736 | reverse complement strand
TAATCGGGAGTCATATTTAAAATGGCGTTCGATGGCATATACGGCATTTCTGCCGATTTTGGGTCTTGAATTATAGTGACGCCACCTGCATTTTGAATGGCTTTTAATCCTTCTGTTCCGTCTGTATTGGAGCCTGAAAACAAAATTCCGATTAAATTTGAACCATAAACTTCTGCTGCCGATTCGAATGAAACATCAATGCTGGGTCTGCTGTAATTTACTTTCTCAGAAGTATCGAGCGCAAATAAATTGTTCTTTTCGAATAATAAATGATAGTTTGAAGGTGCAACGTAAATAAATCCCGGGTCTATTGGCACTTTATCTTCAATAATTTTAACGGGTGCCTGGGCTTTTAGTTTTATTAATTCTTCGAGTGTTAAATCGTCTGTTCCTCTGCGATGTAATACAATTACAAGCGCAAAAGACTGAAATACGGTTACATCAGGTAAAATTTCTAGTAACGCATTCAAACTCCCCGCTGATCCTCCAACAATAACTACTCTGCGATTTAATATTATTTTACTTTCCTCCATATTTTTTCTTTTTCCAATTGTTTGTACTTACTCATAGAAATAGAATATTTAATAGTTTCTTTTGTTCCAAGTGCCAGAAAACCAAGAACTGACAGGCTTTCATCAAATAAATTGATGACTCTTTTTTGCAAATCGTTATCGAAATAAATCAAAACATTGCGGCATAATATAAAATCGAATTCATTAAACGAATTGTCTGAAACAAGATTATGTTGTGAAAATACCATTTTTTCAGACAGTTCTTCGTTGAATTTTGCAATGCCGTAATTGGCAATATAATAAGTCGAAAAATCTTCCTGACCTCCGGAATCTCTGTAATTTTCTGAATATTCTTTCATCATTCGCAACGGAAATATTCCTTTTTTGGCTGTTTCCAACACTTTAGAATTAATATCAGTGGCGTATAGTAATGATTTATGCAATAATCCGGCTTCTTTGAGCATTATTGCCATCGAATATACTTCTTCTCCGGTTGAACAGCCGGCGTGCCACAAACGTATAAAAGGTTTTGTGGCAAGCAACGGCAATATTTCGGTTCTGACTATTTTATAAAAAGTGGGATCACGAAACATTTCAGTAACATTTACTGTTATTTCGTCGATCATTCTTTTATAATAATCAGGATCGTATTTAACTTTTGATAAAAACTCGTAAAAATTTTTAAATCCATCTAAATGGTAAATTCTATTGACACGTCTTTTTAAGGATGCTCTAGAATAACTTCCAAAGTCAAAACCATAATATTCGTAAATATCATTTATAAGGGTTTCTAACTCAATGTCTTCTATCATAACAAATTTAAATTTTACTTAAAACGTGCAGCAATTTATCTACATCTATCGGTTTTGATACGTAATCATCTGCGCCTGCTTCGAGACATTTTTCTTTATCGCCTGTCATGGCTTGCGCCGTAACGGCAACAACCAATGCATCTTTGCGGGACGGAATGTTTTTTATTATCGGAATTGCTTCGTAACCATCCATTTCCGGCATCATCATATCGATCAAAATCGCATCGATAGGTTCATTTGTTTTTAATAATCGTATTGCTTCTTCAGCACTTAAACACGACAGGCAATCAAATGATTTTGCGCGTAATGTGTTTACCAAAGCAAAAATATTTCTTGAATCGTCATCAATAATCAAGAGTCGTTTTTTCTCCATATCTTCCATTAACATTAAATTTTATCATATAACCACACTCGCAATAATGAAAGTAACTGGTCTATATCTACCGGTTTTGTAATATAATCTGAAGCTCCGGCTTTGATGCATTTTTCTCTGTCGCCTGTCATTGCTTTTGCTGTTACGGCGATTAATGGCAGCGTTAAAAACTTAGGGATTGTTCTTATTTTTTCGGCTGTTTCATAACCATCCATATTTGGCATCATCATATCGAGTAAAACAATATCGGTATCCGGATGTTCTTCTAATACTTTTATGGCGTCTTTACCGTCGAATGCCGTAATTACATTCATTTTAAAAACTTCAAGCGCTTTTGTCAGCGAATAAATATTTCGAACATCATCATCTACAATCAATACTTTTTTATCGTGTAAAATATTGTTTAGCAAATTCAGTTTTTTGTAGGCATCTCCTTTGCCTTTTGCTCCTTTATTTTCTTCGACTAAATGTAAAAATAAGGATACTTCGTCGAGCATTCTTTGGTAAGAGTGGGCAGTTTTTACAATAATAGAATCGGCGTATTTTTTAATTTTTACTTCTTCTTTAAGCGATAAACTTTTTCCTGTAAATACAATTACGGGAAGATTTTCTAATCCCGGGCTTTTTTTAACGCTGTCTAAAATTTGATACGCATGTTTATCCGGAATTCCCATATCGAGAATTACACAATCGACTTCGCTTTTGTTTAAGGCTTCTAAACCATCTGCAACCTCGCTTTTTATTTCTGAGTTAATATTATAGGTTTCTAAGAAATAAGCCAGTGCTTTGGCGTGTTTTGGGTTGTCTTCGATAATTAAAACCTTTTGAGATTCTTTGGTAATAATATGTTCTATACGCGTAAAAACTTCCGGAATTTTGTCGAAAGCAACCGGTTTATCTAAGAAATCTACGGCTCCTTTTAATAAACTTTCCTGTTTTAATTTATGCGATGACATAATATGTACGGGAATATGTTTGGTTTGATTGTTGTTTTTTAGTTCTTCCAAAACTTCCCAGCCGCTTTTTATCGGAAGTTCAATATCCAGTAAAATTCCAATTGGTTTATACATCAAAGCAAAGTTTAAAGCATAATCGCCTCTTACGGCAACTACAACTTTGTAACCATTTTTTCGGCTAAAGGCAAGCAGCGATTTTGCAAAATTAATATCGTCTTCTACAATTAAAATTACTTTGTCGCCTTCGTCAATTATATCTCTGTCGTCTTCAATTTCAGCAGGAATTACGGTTGATAAATACTTGTTTTTAATCTCTTTTAATTCATTTACTTCTTCGTGCGTAATATCGATTGGCGGCGTTTTGTCTACAATTATTTTTTTGTTCATTGTTCCATAAACCGGCAGGCATAACGTAAAACTGCTTCCTTTTCCTTCGGTACTATGCAAAATAATTTCGCCTCGAAGTAATTTTGCTAATTCTCTACTAATAGACAATCCTAAACCTGTACCGCCATATTTACGTTTTGTAGAACCGTCGGCTTGTTGAAAAGCTTCAAAAATTAACGGTTGTTTTTCTAGCGGAATTCCAATTCCGGTATCTTTTACAATAAAGCAGATTATTTTATCGTCGTCGTCATTTATTTTTATTTCAACACTTACAGAACCTTTGTCTGTAAATTTAATTGCATTAGAAATTAAATTTTTCAGAATTTGCTCTAATCTCATTTTGTCTGTTTTAATGACAATTGGAGCATCTTTTGAAAGAATATCAAACTTAATTCCTTTTTCTTTGGCAACTTGCGAAAACAAACTCGATAATGTATCTGTAATTTCTTTGGTGGAAACATCTAAAAACTCAAGCTCCATTTTTCCGGCTTCGATTTTAGATAAATCCAGAATTTCATCAATTAAACCAAGCAAACTGTTTCCTGAACTCTGAATTACTTTTGCAAACTCAATTTCTTCATTATTCATGCTTTTGCTGTTATTCTCAGATAACAATCGGCTTAAAAGCAAAATAGAATTCAGAGGCGTTCTTAATTCGTGCGACATATTCGCCAAAAACTCTGATTTATATCGTGTTGTAAGTTCTAAAGCTTCTGATTTCTTTTGAATTTCGTTGTTTCTTTCTTCTAATAAAACACTTCTTTCCGAAAGTTCTTCGTTGGTTTGCTCCAGTTCTTCCTGCTGTACGCGAAGTTCTTCTTCTGATGCCTGCAATTTTTCTGTCTGCGCTTCAAGTTCAGCATTAATAGATTCTAATTCGCTGTGCTGCATACGCAATTCTTCTGATTGTGCCTGGGTTTCTTCCAGTAATTCCATAACACGTTTGCGGTTTTGAGTCGATTTTATGGCAATTCCGATATTATTCGAAACCATTCTCAAAAATTCTACATGCAATTTTGAAAATCCGTAAATACTAGCCAATTCCAAAGCGCCTTCTACCCTGTTATCAAGCAACGGAACTGCTACAATATGCGTTGGTTTTATTTCGCCCAAAGCATAATTTATCTGAATAAAATCTGATGCAAGCGATTTTAATTCTAAAAGTTCACCCGAAACAATACATTGCCCCAGCAAACCATCGCCTTTTTGAATTGTTTCTCTGTTTTTTGTCGGGATATAACTGTATCCTGCCGAAAAAGCCAGTTCGTCGATTTCAAGAACATAAAAAACACCGGCGCTGCTATTGGTATAATGGCATAAATATTCAATCACATCTTTAGACAGTTCCTGCAATGATTTATCGCCCAGCATTACATTATTAAGTCCTGCAATACCACTTTGTATCCACTCTTTTTCTGATAATAGACCAAAAGATTGTTTTAAAGCGCCACTCATATTATTTAGTGATTCTCCCACACTTCCCAGCGCATCTGCTTTAGTATCGTCTACTCGAATATCATAATTGCCACTCGATATATTAGATGCAATATTGCTTATTACCTCAATTCTTTGTGCGGTTTCTATATCTTTTTGTTCCAGTTCTTTTTGAAGTAAAGATCGCTCGTTATAATCTTTTAAAATCCTGAATAAAAACACAATCGAAATTAAAAATGCAATAATAAAAGCGACAATTATTAAAACAGTACTGTACGTTCCGTAACGTTCTGATGTTTCATTTCGTTCTTTTAAAAGTCCTTGTTCTGTGTTTTCAATTCGTTTAAAATAAATTTTTAACTCGTCCATCATCGCACGGCCTTCATTGAGGTCGAATGTGGTGTTATCTTTTCCTAAACGTTTTTTTACAATTTGGTTGTTTAAGTATTTAAAAAAACTGGATCGAAGCGTTTTTAGATGAATTAACGCTTTTTGCTGTGCCGGATTATCAATGGTAAGCTCCTCAAGTTTTTCAAAATACGCATTCGATTCACTTTCATACGTATTATAACGAACCACAAATTGCTCGTCGCCGGTTATTAAATACCCGCGCATACTGGTTTGCGCATCTGTGAGCGATGATGAGCCCTGGTTTAAATTGTAAATAACTTCCTGAGTATGATTGACCCAAAAGTTACTTTTCAATAAATTTTTTATACTAATAAATGATGCCGTAGAACTGATCATTAACACCAGCAGCGAAACCAGCGAGCTAATTAGTAAATTTCTTTTAAAGTTGTTTTTCATAGGTTTTAATCCGATTGATTTGATTTTGGTTGATTTGAATTTGGTTGTGATTTAGTTTTCATATTGTAATGGCAAGACCATAATAAAGCTGGCGCCTTTGCCTAACTGACTTTTTGCGGTGATTAATCCGTTGTGTTTATCGACAATTTTTTTGGCAATAGCTAAGCCAATTCCCGTGCCTTCATAAGTCTGACGATCATTTAAACTTTGAAAGATTATAAAAATACGGTCCAGGTAAATTTCGTCAAAACCAATTCCGTTATCCGTAACCGTAATTCGGCAAAATTTTCCATCGGGAGAAACCTCTCCGTCAAAATCTTTTGTTGTTATTAATTCTGAAGTAATTTCTATAACGGGATCTCCATTGTTTCCGGAAAATTTAAGTGCGTTTCCAATCAAATTTTGAAATACTTGTCGCAACTGACTCGGTATACTGTCTATTGTAGGGAGTTCACTGGTTTTGATAATGGCATTTTTGCGTTCAATCAAATAATCAAAATCAGAGAGAACTTCCTGCAGTACAATATTTAAATCTGTTTTTTCAGGCTGGACTTTAGAGGATAATCTCGAGTAAGCGAGTAAATCTGTAATCAGGGTTTGCATTCTTTCTGCCGCTTTTACGGTACGATCTACATAATCGACTGCTTTTTCATCTTTTGTGAGATAAAGCTCTTTGATTATTTTTATGAAGATCTGGATTTTCCGAATTGGCTCGTTCAAATCATGCGAAACTACCCAGGCAAACTGTTGCAATTCGTGATTTTTCATTTCCAGTTCTTCGTTTTTAGAAACCAGTTCTTTGGTTCTTTCAACGATTTTAACTTCTAAATTATCCTGCGCTTCTTTACGAATTTTGATTTCTTTTGAAAGTAAGTCTTTCATTATTTTCAACTGATTCTGCTGATCGTAAATTTTAAGGAATGTTTTTACTTTTAAGATAAGTAAATCAGTATCAACAGGTTTTGTAATATAATCGACTGCTCCCGTTTCGTAACCTTTAAAAATGTATTTCTTTTCGATGTTTATTGCTGATAGAAAAATAACCGGAATTTCTTTGGTTCGCTTGTTTCCCGAAAGAATTTTAACGACTTCAAAACCATCGAGTCCCGGCATTTGAACATCCATTATTATTAAGGAATAATTGGTTTTTAAAATTTTCTTTAAAGCTTCTTCACCAGATTCCGCCGTGTCGACCTCAATATCATGCAGTTCAAGTGTTTTTTGTAAGGCAATTATGTTAGCCCGAATATCATCTACAATTAATATCATTTTATTTGGGGAGTAAAACGTTATGAATTAAACTTTAATTAATTCGGATTAATATTGATTATTCTTTTTTAAAAATTGATTATTCTTTTAAAAACATTCGTCAAACTTTCAAATTTATAAAAAAAATAAAAGCCTACTCTTTTATCAGGATTGAAATAAGTTTCATAATTCCCATGTTTTGTTTCAGAATTTCCATTTCGTAATGATCTAGAATGCAACGTATTTGTCCTACAAATTAGTAACTTAGCTTGTTTAAGTGGCTTTTTTCATTCAAATAAATAAAAATCCTGATTTATTGCGCTACTCTTTTATGCGTTGAAGTTAAGCTTAAAAAAGAGAGTGATTTATATTTATACTAAATAGAATTTAAAGTTGAAATTCTTAGAAACAACTATCTAAAACAAACCAGAAATCATGAATTTAACGGATATCATTGGGCTTTTTGCCGGCATTTGCGTTACCATATCTGTTGTGCCGCAAATTGTAAAAGTTTGGAAAACCAAAAAGGTTAAAGAAATTTCGCTGTTAACGTTTAGCGTCCTGACTTTTGGCATCGCCATTTGGATTGTTTACGGAATTCTTAAAGATGATTTGCCTATTATTATCACCAACAGTGTTTCGCTATTGCTGAATTTGGTGATGGTTTATTTTATTATTTATTATGAAAAGGAAAAATAATATAAATAAAAAAACAGCTCATATAAAAGCTGTTTTTTGATCTTACAAGTTAAAGGTATATTAGGCTGTTTTAGCTAGCGAATTTTCAGGATAATGTTTGTTTAAAATGTGATATCTTTCCTTAAATAATCTTGGGAAAAAACCAATTGAATGCACGACTTCAGAGAAATTCATTCCTGAAATTCTTTTCAGTTCATCAAATTGTTTATTGGCTAATCCTATAAAAGGAGCAATTATTGTTGCGTAATTGTAACTATGCTGCGCTATCTCTAGTTCTAGAATAGAGCTCATAATGCTTTTTTGAAGCAAATTTCTAACAGTTCCTTTTTGCGGAATAGTTTTAAGCTCCTGAAGTTTCTCTGTAATTTTCGGATTTTGATGTCCGATATAAATGTAGTTTCCGGACTCGTTTGTAAACATTCTTTTTAATTGAGAAATTAGTTCAAAACTTTCCTCTTTTGCAGAAACCGTTATTGGCATTACAATCAAAGAAAACTGAATGCGTTTAAAGCTTTCAAAATATAATACTGTATTTATGGCTGATGTATTGTTTAAAATACCTGTTTGCTGTTTTTTAAGGATCTTTTTATCACCGTTTGCACCAAAACTATGGGTTAAACTTCCTTCTTCGCAATAAGCAAAAAATATTGGCGCAGACTGAAAAGATTCTATGCTTAGACTTACATCATTATGAAACATAAGATCAAAATGCATGTAGGATACTTCTTTTTCAAAATGAGTTCCGGTAATTTTTCCTTTTGCCCATTTTGATTTGATAGCTAAATTGTAGTCATTATTTGTAGTTGTTAAATCACCACTGAAGCTATCTTTAAGATCGTTAAATATGGTATTGAATTCTCCTGTATTTAAGTATAGTTTTTTCATTTTATGTCTGGTTTAATAAACTGGTCAGTACTTCTTTACGTACAAGTTTTGAATTTAGTTTTGTTTCCTTTTTATAATATTCAAATTTCGTACATCTTGTCACTCAATTTATTATACAATTTCAGCCAGATTTTTCATAATTAATATCTTACTATTCAAAAGTCATATTTCAATATTAAAATGTTGTATAAAATGTGATTTTTTAACCTGAATTGTGATTTTACCGCAAAGAACAAAAAAAACAGCTACTCCGGTATGAACCGGAATAACTGTCTTCCTGCAAAATAAATAGTCCAACGTGTCTAAGTCAATTCGTTTATATCTGAGTTTTGAGCGTAGTTTTCTTCCGGAATATCCTTAAAGAATTCTGCTTCATCAAGATCTGCGGTTGGTCCGTACCCAATTAAATGCGTTCCTTTTACATTATCTTTTGTTTCGATAACGTATAAAATCGACATATCATCAGGATCGCTCATTCCTTCATATCGGTGATGCGCTACTATATGTATATCCTGAGGTTTATATTCCTCTTTTGTTTCTGAATCAATTAAAGTATTATTAGTAAACAAAAAATTGCTCGTATATCCTTCAGCCACATACTTTTTTATGTAGTCTGTTTCGTGTTTTGACATTTCTTTTTTCATGATCTGATATTTTTAGTTAAAATCTTTAGTAATCCGTTACTTCAAATTTCATCATTAAAAAAAAATAAGCTTAACTCTATAGAAATTAATTTTACCTCAATTAAAAAATTAAACTTTAGTTGACATTTATACTATCTGATTAAGGATTTATATACTTTTCTTTATAAATTAGTATATTTATTGGATATAATTAATAGCTTTATTCGCTTTACTATAAAAGAAAACAAATTTTCATGATGGATATGAATCAGGATTTCCTTTCTAAGGGAGGCGAAATGGGTGCTTTAACCCGTGCTAAAGATTGGAGTAAAACCGTTGTGGGTTCTGTCGAAACATGGCCGCAGAGTTTACGAACAACTTTGGGTATTTTACTAAATTCAAAGTTTCCAATGTTTTTATTTTGGGGTCCGGAGCTTATTTGTTTTTATAACGACGCTTATCGACCAAGTCTTGGTAACGATGGTAAACATCCGTCTATTTTAGGACAAAAAGGTGCTGATTCATGGCCGGAAATCTGGTATTTTATAAAACCGCTTATCGATCAGGTACTTACAGAAGGCGAAGCAACCTGGCACGAAGACCAATATTTACCTATATATCGTAACGGTAAAATCGAAGATGTTTACTGGACATTTAGTTATAGTCCCGTAAATAACGAGTCCGGAAAACCTGCGGGCGTTTTGGTAATTTGCAATGAAACTACCGAAAATGTTCAATTGGTTAAAAAACTGGAAGACAGTAATACTCGATATCTCAATAATATTTTGCAGACGCCAAGCGCGATGTGCATATTTAGAGGTCCCGATTTTGTTGTAGAAATTGCTAATGAATTGATGCTGGAATTATGGGACAGGAAAGTAGATGAAGTGCTGAACAAACCCATTTTTGAAGGACTTCCTGAGGCTAAAGATCAGGGTTTAGAAGTTGTTCTTGAAAATGTTTACAGAACGGGCGAAAAGTTTGAAGCGCATGAACGTTTGGTTAAGCTACCGCGAAAAGATAAAATCGAAGATGTATATATCAATTTTGTATATGAAGCCTTAAAAGAACCGGACGGAAAAATCTCAGGTATTGTAGCGCTTGCCAATGATGTTACGGCTCAGGTTATGGCGAGAAATACGATTGAAGAAAGCGAAAAAAGATTTAAAAATATTGTAAAACAAGTGCCGCTGGGGATTGTAATACTAAAAGGAAAAGACCTCGTTGTAGAAATGGCGAATCCAGGTTATCTGCAAATTGTAGATAAGGAAGAAATTGATCTTTTAGATAAACCGTTATTCGATTCGTTTCCGGAAGCAAAAGAAACTATTTATCCTTTAATTGTCAAGGTTTTAGAAAGTGGAAATCCTTATTATACAGATGAACTTCGAATTACTTTAAATCGTTATGAAAAACAGGATTCGGGTTATTTCAATTTGGTTTTTCATCCTTTAAAAGAAGAAAACAATACGATTTCGAGCGTTATTATTGTCGCTTATGAAGTTACGGAAGCTGTAAAAGCAAGGCATCTTTTAAAAGAAAGTGAAGAAGCTTTTAGAAAAATAATCATGCATTCGCCTATTGCAATGTCAATTTTCAGAGGTAAAAACCACATTATCGAAATGGCTAATACCGCGATGATGAAAATTTGGCAAAAAACCGAAGAAGAAACTATTGGCAGACCTATTATTGATGTGTTTCCTGAATTGGTCGAGCAAAAATATCCTGAATTACTGGATGAAGTGGTTAATAACGGAAAAGTGGTTAGCGAAACAGAATCTGTTGCGTATGTTGATATTCGGGGAAAACTTGAGAAATTTTATCTTGATTATCAATACACTCCTTTATTTGAAAAAGAAGGTTCAAAATCTGGCGTGATGATTACGGTTAATGATGTTACGGATAAAGTTGAAGCCCGAAAAAAGGTTGAAGATGCAGAAGAAAGAGCCCGATTAGCCGCCAAAATTGCCGAAATTGTAACCTGGGATTTAAATATTGCCACTCAGGAATTAATTTATTCTGAGAATTTACCTGTCGTTTTTGGACGTCCGAAAAATATAAAAGTTACAAGAGCCGAAATTGTCGAACAGATTCATCCTGATGATAAAGCAATTCTGGAAAAAGCATACGAAGTTGCACTTACAACCAGTATTTATAAATATGAATCGCGAATTATTAAACCAGATAATTCGATTAGTTGGATAAAAGCGCACGGAAAAATATTTTTTGATGAAAATAATAATCCGATAAAAATGATTGGAACCATCATGGATATTACGGATGAGAAAAACAATCAGGAAGTTTTAATGAAAAATGAGGCAAAATTCAGATTGCTGGCAAATTCTATGCCTCAGCATATCTGGATAAGTGATGCTTTAGGAAATATTAATTATTTTAATCAATCTGTTTATTCGTATTCAGGGCTTCCAATTGATGAAATTGAACAAAATGGCTGGCTTCAAATTGTTCATCCTGATGATCGCGACGCCAATATTAAGGCTTGGGTTGATGCTATAATAACCGGAAATGACTTTTTGTTTGAGCATCGTTTTCGTCGTCACGATGGCGAATACAGATGGCAATTAAGCCGCGCAATACCGCAAAAAGATGCTGACGGAAATATACAAATGTGGGTGGGAACAAGTACGGATATTCAGGATCAGAAAAATTTTACTGATAAACTTGAACTGGAAGTCTACGAACGTACCGCAGAATTAGAGCTGAAAAACAAGGATTTAATCAATATGAATATTGAACTGCAATCTTTCGCTTATATATCAAGCCATGATTTGCAGGAACCTTTGCGAAAAATTCAAACTTTTGCAAGCCGTTTGTCTGATTTGGATGAGCAGAATATTTCGGCGAAAGCCAAAACGTATTTAAATCGAATAGAAGTTTCGGCGAAAAGAATGCAGACTTTAATTCAGGATCTCCTCACCTATTCCAGAACAAACTCTGCCGACAGGGTTTTTGTAAAGGTAAATCTGGATGAAATTGCCGATGAAGTAATAAGTGATTTTTCTGAACGTATTGAAGAAACTAATGCTGTTATTAATCTTAATTTGTTGGGCGAAGCAACGGTAATACCATTTCAGTTTAGGCAATTACTGCATAATTTAATTGGAAATGCTTTGAAGTTTCATAAGAAAGATGAAAATCCGTATGTAGAAATTAAAGCAAAAAGAATTAGAGGTTACGAAATAAAAATTCCGGTTGATTATCCTGATAAAATGTATTATCATCTTACTATAGCTGACAACGGAATTGGTTTTAATGATGAATATAAGGAACGAATTTTTGAGGTTTTTCAACGTTTAAATACCGAAAGTGAATTCTCCGGCACCGGAATTGGTCTGGCTATTGTTAAAAAAATTGTCGAAAACCATAAGGGAATTATTCGCGCTCACAGCGAAAAAGGCAAAGGCGCAACATTTGAAATTTACCTGCCGGAATAAAATAAAAAACACCAAACTCTTTTAGAATTTGGTGTTTTTTTATGTTCTGTAATTACTGTTTATGATTTGTAAACGAAATTTTGAGGTCCGGGAACAAATTTTTTCCAGTCTATTTCTAAAGCATGATCTATAGATCTTATAATATCTTTCATTAAAACGGGTTTCGTAATAAAAAGATTAGCGCCAAGATTACGGCATTTTTCGATAATACCAGGCTCATTTGAAGTAGAAAAAATAACAATTGGAATATGTCTTTTTTCTTCAGAATTTCTAAGCTCTTCCAATACATCAAAACCGTTTTTGCCCGGCATATTTAAATCTAAAAAAACGATATGTGGTGTTGGCGGCGGATTATAAATAGCTGTTAACAGCTTTTCTCCACCATTATACGTCAGGAGCTCTATATTTTTTGGCAATGATTCAACAGCATCAGCGAAAATGCTCAAATCATCTTCATCATCATCTGTGTAGAATACGGTTAAATCTGTCATAGGTATATAGTGATATTATTTTAAACAAAGATATACCAAATATATAGATATTACAATTGAATTTAATTTCACACAAAAAAGCTTTTGATAGAAATCTCATAACTTCTGATTTTAATTCTATAAGAGCTAAAAATCTAAAAAACAGCAACTTTACAATTGGTAACTTTTAGATAAAATACTGCTGCAATAATAAGCAAATCAGTATCTAAGAAAAAATTAGCAATAACTTAAAAATATAAAGCCATGGGAGATCATAAAGACCTTACAAACGAATTTGCTGTAGATAAAATAAAAGATCTTGCAGAAAACATAAAAACATGTATGTTTTGTACCTATAATATTAAAAACAGACTGCAATCGCGACCAATGTCTGTTCAAAAAATTGATGAATTGGGACAGCTTTGGTTTTTATCTGACAGAAACAGCGGGCAAAACGCCGAAATTACTCAGAATTCAACAGTTGAAATCTTTTTTTCTGAGCCACATGATAAGTTTTTAACCTTACACGGAACGGCAAGTATTTTGTACAATCCGGAAATAATCAAAGAATTATACGATCCAATCGTTAAAGTCTGGATGCCGGGCGGTGAAGATGATCCAAATTTGAGCGTTATCAAAGTAATTCCTGAAGATGGTTATTACTGGAACAATAAAAACGGAAAAATGGTGGCAATTGCCAAAATGACCGCCGCTTTTGTTACAGGAAAAACAATGGATGATGGTATTGAAGGCAGTTTGAAACTGTAGTTTTTTATTTTTGTCATTTCGACGAAAGGAGAAATCGCACACGTAACTCTACAAAGATTGGCGACATACTTTGCGGAATTTCCAGTGCGATTTCTCCTTTCGTCGAAATGACAAATACTATGACGAATACCAGATTCATCGATAATAAATAATCCTATTCAAAATAATAATTAAGAAATTCAAATGCTGGATTTTGATCCTTGATTAATTTCAATTTTTTATCTCTATTCCATTTTTTTAGTTCTTTTTCTCTTCCTATAGCTTCTTTTATCCAAACAAACTTTTCATAATAAACTAAAAATTGAATTTCATATTTTGATGCAAATGTTTTAGTATGTAGTTCAATATTTTCTTTATGCTGTATTAATCTCGATTTTAGATTATGTGTTACACCAATATAAAATGTCGATCGATATTTATTTGTTATGATGTAAACGTAGTAAGAATGAAAACCTAATTGTGGGTTTAGCATTTTATTTTTTCTCCTCCGTCGAAATGACAAACATCGGGAAATAGTATGTTAAAATACCAACTTACAAAATTATAATTTCTTAAACTCTAAAGCATTTAAAATTCCTGCTTCGCTTGCGGTATTATTAAAATAAATAAAACCTTTTTTGTGAGCGATTGCTTTTTTAATGTGTTCTAATTCTTCTGTTGTATAGCTGGAATAAAACAGTTTTTTATTTCCATGCATGCGAATATAAGTTACAGGAAATGAGGTAAGAATATCTTCGGGTAATCCGGGATAACTTACGCTGCAAAATGTTATATTATTTTCCTTAAAGGCATTCCAAACTTCTTGATTCCACCAGCTTTTATGCCGAAATTCGACTACATTTTTAAAACTTTTATCTAAGGTTTTAATGATATTCTGAAGTTTTTCTTCGCTATAATCATAACTTGGTGGAAACTGAAATAGTATACAGCCCAATTTTTCTTCTAAACCATCATCGCAAACATTGTAGAACTCTGCAATTTGTTCTTTACAGTCTACAAACTTTTTTATGTGTGTGAGTTCTTTTGGTGCTTTTACAGAAAAAATAAAATTATCGGGCGCTTTTTTATACCAGTTTTCCATGATTCTAAGTGTTGGAAATTTATAGAAAGTACCATTCATTTCGTAAGTATTAAAATGCCGGCAATAAAAATTGAACCATTTTACGGTTGGTAAATCTTCGGGATAAAAAATACCTTTCCAAAAACGATTATTATAACTTGAACATCCTATTAGTACTTCTTTTTTCATATGTGTAATTGTTGACAGTTTGTACAGAAAAAACTACGGCGCTTTTTTACACCGGTATGTTTTTTTATAAATGGAAGATTGCATCGCAAACAAATCTTTTTGGTATGGGCGAGCCAGTGTTTTTTTAATTCAAATTTCTTTTTCCATTCCAGAAATTCGAAGCTATAAATAGAACATTCGTCAATTATTTCTTCTATTTTATCTGTTGGAATTTTCCCTGTTAATGATTCCGGATGAATTTCGCAGCGGTATAAAATTTCATTTTTAATGATATTACCAACGCCCGAAAATATATTCTGGTCAAGAACCGCATCGCAAATCATTTGATTAGGAATTTTCTCCAGACTTTGCTTTGCTTTTTCGGGATTCCATTTTATGTTCATTACATCTTCTTCCCAATCATAATGTAAATCAAGATCGCCTTCGAGAATTTTAACAGAACAGGTGTAAAAATTAAGTTCGCCGTTTGAAAAAACGAGACTTAATCTTGGCGCTGTTTCTTTTCTTTCGTTAATGCGGTATGTACCAAACATTAGCAAATGAATTTTTATGGTAAAGTCATCAAAACAAATTAAATAATGTTTTCCCCAGGTTTTAATTGCCTGTATTATTTTACCTTTCATTCGCTGTAAATCTATAGCGCTGTTTCCGGAAACAGAAATTACTTTTTGTCCCGCAAATTGTTCGGTTTCTTCTTTAAGTATTACGATTGACGGACCTTCGGGCATGCTGTTTATATTTTGAAAAGTTTATGAAATAAATAAAAATGAAAAAAGTGCAGCTTTTACACCGCACTTTGTTGTCGTGTTTAAGGTTTATTCTTCGTCTTCTTCGGCAGCTTCTACATTAATTGCGTTTACTGCAACTTCTGTTAAAGTTTTATCTGCTCCTTTTTCTTCGTCCAGCGTTAATTCTAAAATCGCAGCGGCTTCTGTAAGACCAAGTGTTTCAGCAAATTGTCTTAAAGTTCCATAAGTGGCAATTTCGTAATGTTCAATTTTCTGGCTGGCAGCAATAATTCCTGCATCACGAACAACGCCAACTTCAGTTTCTTCAAGGATACTCTTGCCTTCTTCGATCAAGCCCTCCATTGCATCACATTTTTTAGCAGTTGCTTTTTTACCAATAATGTCAAAAACCTGTTCCAATCTTGTTACATGTTCTTCCGTTTCGGTTAAATGGTTTGTAATTGCATCAATTAACTCCGGCGATGTTGCATTTTTTGCCATTAGCGGAAGCGCATTTGTTAACGCTTTTTCTGCCCAGTAAATATCTTTTAATCCGTCTTCAAAAAGTTCGGTTAAACCAGATGCGGCGCTTGATTTTGCTTTTATTACACCTGCCTTAGCGGTTTTTTTTGGTGCAGTTTTGTTTGCTGTAGTTGGTTTCTTATTTTTAGTTTCCATAATGAATGATTTATTTGTTATTAATATTGTAAAAGTACTTTTGATATACAGCAATTTGTTATAGCATTTTATGCAGATATTACAACATAATCATCTGTAAATTATAGAATTAGCAAATTGAATTCTATAATAAACTCACATTACTTCTTCCATAGATTTGTATATTATGAACAATTAAACTGCTTATCATGGAAACTACTGATAAAAGAAATAGCGCTGTAGGAAATAGAGATCCGCGTAATCAAAATTTAAACAGACAAAATACAGTTCTAAACGAAAAATTGTATGCCAACGATGAAATTAGAAAGGCAAATCGCCAGGAAAATATTGAAAATTATGGTTATACAATCAGAGATGGATATAATCCTAATAAAGCCATTCCGGATCAGGAACGAATTACTAATGAAGATGATTTAGACGATTTGGATGATGATTTTCATGCCGCCGATGATCTTGAAGATGATGCCGATGATGCTGATAATTTAAATGATGAATTTGATAATCCTTCTGATAATGTAAATGATGATTTTACAAATTCGGCAGATGAATTTGACGATGAGGAAGAAGAGGATTTTGAAGATGACGAAGAAGAAGAGGAAGAAGAAGAACTTGACGATCATACACATACAACGGGAGATTTACTTTATGATGAAGATGCGGATAACCTTAACGATGAAATCGACAACCCATCTGACTCTGAAGAATTAACTGAATCTGACGAAGATTTACAGGAATTAGATCCTGATGATGATGATTTAGAAGATGATCTTGAACCGGGAGAAATCGAAGAAGAAGATTCAGGAGATACTTATCCTGATAATGACCCAAGAAAATTCTAATTTCTGAACATAAAAAAAAGCCGTTACTATAATTTAGTAACGGCTTTTTTTTGCCTGTAGCATCATGAAAATTTAATCTCCTATTTTATCCAGAGTTGGTATATCGTCCATTTTTTCGAGACGTTCTGCAAGCCCCATTCTGGCTTCATTTAATTCTAACTCGGCTTTGCCTAATTCTTTGTACCATTCTTCTTTTCCTGTTTCAGAATTTTCGATTTTACGCATAATTTCAAAAATTTCACCTTGCGCTTCCATCACGGCAAGTCTTTTATAATAAGTTAAGCTTTCTGTTAAATGTGCCAAAACAATCATTGCTGTCAAAAACGGATGATTGTTGGTTACATTTACATCTCTTACTTTGCCGTGTTCTAATTCTACTTTTAAAGCAAATGCAAATTCTTCCATATTAAACCTTTCATGTTTACTTCCCGGATTTAAATACGCTTTAATTGCCTCAACATTATCCATTGTCGAAAGATCAACATCGGTATCATTTTCATGTAAATCTTTATAAACAATAGCCGCAATAGCTCTCGCCTCTTCTATAGTTGGATCATTTTCAGGATTTTCAAAATCTCTTGTCGACCAATCCCAATTTTCCGGATGAACAGGTTTGATGTATTTTTCACAAAAATCTGATACATCATTTTTTAAACTTACCATTACATCGTCTCTTTTGATATAAACATCCTGATAGGTACCGCTCTTTGTTCCCATAATTATTTATGATTAATTTTTATTGTAAATTAAAACGACACACTTACCATGTGGTAAATGTGTCGTTTTGTCCCCAACTTGAATCCCTTTTATATATCTCAAAGTTGCAACATAAAATGAGAAACCGTTAACTCAAAACGTATAATTATTAGCTCAATCCGTTATTATTTATGAAAATTCTGGTTGAAAATTGCTTATTAATTCTGAAAAAGCAATTTCTGAATGCGAAAAATGCGGCTGATTGCTTCGGCATTTTCTTGCCCTGTCAAAATATTGCTGAATAGAACCGTCTTCGTAGCTCGCCACAATAAGCGGATGCACATAATAATTTTTACACACATTTTTGGTATTTCCCAGAGCCTGGGCCGTAGCTTCAAAAGCGTCGACAATATTTTTTTTGATTTCTTTTTCTTCGGTTGTCGTTCCGATTTCTGCTAAGGTTTCAAAAAATATCAACGATGCTGCCCAGGTTCTAAAATCTTTGGCACTAAAATATTCTCCTGTAATTTCGTGCAGATACTGGTTAACCATATGGCTATCGAGAACTTTGCGTTCGCCATTTTCATTAAAGTATTTAAAAACTTCCATACCCGGAATTTCTTCGCATCGACTTACCAGTTTAACCAATTGTTTATTTCTGGTTGTTATGGTATGTTTTACGCCTTTTTTACCAACAAATTCAAAACGCAGCGTGTTTTTATTAATGTTGATATGTCGTTTTCTCAGCGTAGAAAGTCCGTATGATTTATTGTCTTTGGCATATTTTTCATTTCCAATTCTAATATGGGTTTCCTCCATTAATCGGATTACAAGCGCTGTTACCTTGTTTTTACACCATTCTTTTTGCTCTAAATCCTGATCGACCTGTTCTCTTATTTTAGGCAGGTATTTTCCGAATTCGGCTATTTTATAAAACTTGGTCTGGTTTCGAATTAAATTCCATTTGGGATGATAACGATATTGTTTTCTGTTTTTAACATCGGTTCCAACAGCCTGAAGATGACCGTTTGACAAATCTGCAATTCGCACATTTTCCCACGCCGGCGGAAGCACCAGACTGCTAAAGCGTTTTAATTCGCTTTTTTGTTTTACACATCTTCCGTTTTTTTTATAGATAAAACCTTCGCCTTCTCTACAGCGTTGTATGGTAAGCGTGTGGTCGCTTACGTAAACTAAATCTAGTTTTTCTAAAACCATTTGGGGCTCTTTTATCAATTGCTCCATTAGTTTTTCCTGTTTAATTTTGGCATTCATAATATTTGCAGAGAGTTGCATTATCGTTCTAATTAATTAGTACGTAATGATTTAATAAGATTGTTTTTGTTCATATAAGAACGACCCGGAATACCTGCTTTTTGAGCTTGCTGGTATAATTGTTCCTTTGTCCATTCTTCATAAGGTTTTGCTTTACCTCCTTTTACTCCTGAATTTGGAGTGTTAGCAATTCGGGCTGCTTTTTCCTGACTATATCCTTTCTTTAAAAGTGCTTGATATTGCTCCTCGTTTTTAATTCTTGGATCTGGCATGACAATAAAATTTAGGTTACTAATTTGATTGAATTGTTATGTCAAAGTTCTCTTAAAACAGCAGCGATTACGTTATATAATTCCTGAATATGTTTTCATAATTAACTATAGGTCAAATGCTTTAAAAACAAAAATCCCAATTCGAAAGAATTGGGATTTTTGTTTAGGTTTAGTATTTTTGATAGAATAAATTAAGAGTTACAATATTGAGCTAGCGCGAGAGTCCCGCTCGTGAACGCAAAGTATATAAAGTTTAAATTTGGAACGGGCACGAGCGGGACGCTCTAGCTAGTGGAAATTCAAATAAAATTCTTTAGCTGATTATTCGATTTCAACCGCTGCTTCTACTTGAATATATTCATTATAATCACCATTTTTTCGCACTAAATAAAGGATATACTGATTTAAAAAAACTCCTAGTTGGTAATCATCCAACTTTTGTTTTTTATTATAAAATTTTGAATTACGAACAAATTTTTTAAGGCATAGCATTTTTTTAGCTTTCACCTCATTAGCAATACGAACCTCATTGAAGAAAAAAGTTCCATTGTTAGCATCACTTATTTCATCTAAATAATAGTGTTTTGGAATTTCAACATATGTTTTAATATATTTCTTGTCATATTTAAAAAAAAGTGTGTCTTTTTCTTTTTCCTGACCGGTTAAAAAACTCAGGAAAAAGAAAGAGAATATGATTACCATGTATTTTTTCATAATTTAAATTTTAATTTGGACAAGGCACTGTTTTACTTAATAAGTTTACTCTGTTTGCAAGTGCTTCAATAGAAACTTTTTTATCTGACGGCAAATTTGCCCACGCCTTTATTTTATTATCTCTTAAACCTCCCCAAGCCATTGCTTCGTAAAAAGCATCAGTAGGAGCTTCTCCATAGTAATTTGTATATTTCCTATAATCATCTATCAGAACTGTTTTATGAAATTCCATTAAGGCTTCTTTCATACTATTTAGATACAATACTGCCATCGTACTATGTTGACTATTTTCATAAGCTTCATAGGTGTTTTTAAAATCTAAAACTTCTTGACTTTTATCTTTTTCGTTCATCAGAGTTATTTTTCTATACATATCAGCATGTATATATTCGTGTAAAATAGTTCTTGCTGCCTCCAAACCTGCATTTGTATTTGTCCTTGAAGTACTTATTTCTATTGTCATTCTGGTACTAAGAAGTTTATGTGTCGTTTTCCCATTAACTTCTCTCAGAATACCATTTTCATCCTTATTAGTTACTTTATCTAATGATATTATATTAATATCAAATTTTGATGTTCCAGTAAAATTAGCCAATAATTTTTGCACAAAAGAATTCCCGTTTTTATTTAATAATGCATTTAAGCATTTTGCTTTCCCTGTTAATTCATCAATAATTTGTACAGGTTTTGATGTGGTATTACCATATCCTCCGTCTCCCATTCCAGCATCCCAAGACATTCCTTGGCCACCTCCTGCATTGCTGGAACCACCGCTTCCCCATATAGCTTCAAAATCCAAATAATTAACATATTTTATACCATGAGTATTACTTTTGACAATTACTTCTTTCAATGCTTCAGCGTCTTGTTTTGAAGTTGCGGATGCTTTTGTATTATTCCTTACAAATTGGCTTACAATAATCCCATTCTCAGCTCTGTAGCCATTTAAAAAAAATCCTTCAAGAGAATAAATAAATATCTTTCCTGAAAAGCTTCCTCTAATAGAATTCTCGTCAGGATACATACTAAAAATAACGCTTTTAATTTCATTATCAATTTTTAGCAGCAAAATCCTATCATTTTCAAGATTGTTATTCGTTTCAAAAGGGATTATAGTTAATAACTGATCGCTTCCATTTATTTTTTCCTGCACAATTTGATCATATTGAAGATCATCTGATTTTTTGTTCGATGATTTAGCCAAGGGGCTTACGTTTGAATTTGTTAAAAAAGATTTTGCTTCATCAATAGTTACTGTCTGAATATTACTTTGTGACTGACTTATTGAAAGTTCATCATTTGAACAATTTGTTGATAACAGCGTAACGCATAGAATCAACACTAATTTTCCTAAATTTTTAAATTTCTGGTTCATTTTTTTGGTTTTAATAGTTAAATCAAAAAATCTCTTACTTTTTGATTTGACTAAACTAGAACACAAAAAAACACTCTAAAGCCACTAAAAGCCTAGAATGTAACATTATAAGACATTAATTCTGGCTGAATTAATTATAGCTTATTTATTTTTTAATAAGATGATTTGAATACGATTGAACCAAATCTTTAAATCCTGTAACATTATATAAAAATACTGTAAGACATTCCCGCCGCTTCCTGAATAATTTTACATCATAACATTTAAACCATAAAATCATGAAAAAGTTACTATTAGCAGGAAAAGTTATTTTAGGCGCCGGACTAATCATTATATTCTTGAATTCTTGCAAAAACGAAACTAAACAAGAAGATCCAAAAGAGGTTGCTGAAGATGCTAATGAAGCTAAATTTGACTCTATTGACAGTAAAGAAGATGATTCTGAATTTTTGGTAGATCAAGCTGAAATTAATTTGGCGGAAATCGAAATTGGAAAACTGGCACAAACTAAAAGTGCAAATACTGAAGTGAAAAAATTTGGTCAAATGCTTGTTGATGAACATACAAAATCGGCTTCTGAAGTAAGTGCATTAGCAAAAACTAAAAACTTCACTCTACCAACTTCTCTAACTGAAGAAGGTCAGGAAGAATACAAAAAACTAAACGAAAAATCAGGTGTTGATTTTGACAAAAAATTTGCTGACATGATGATCGATGGTCATGAAAAAGCAATTGATAAACTTAAAAAAGCTTCGGAAGACGCAAAAGATCCAGACATTAGACAATGGGCTTCTAATAATATTGCTGGTTTAACAGCACATTTAGAACATGCCAAAATGCTAAAACAAAATCTGGACAAAAAATAAAAATTGGTACTGGTATTTTTTTTTGAGAAACCCTTTAAGAGTTGAATTGCTTAAAGGGTTTGTTTTTTTTTAAAGGTACAAAGGCTTGTTTTTTTTTAAGGTACAAAGGTTCAGAGTTACAAAGGTTCAAAGGTTTAGTTTCTTTGTCAATTTTCTACAAATTTTAAAACCTTTGCTACTTTGAGCCTTTGCCACTTTGAACCTTTGCTACTTTGAACCTTTGCCACTTTGAACCTTTGCTACTTTGAACCTTTGCCTCTTTGAACCTATTTTTTCACCTATTTCAAAGAAGCCATATCAATCACAAAGCGATATTTGATATCACCTTTTAGTAATCTTTCGTAAGCGTTATTTACGTCGTTTACGCCAATTACTTCAATATCTGCAATAATATTGTGTTCTGCACAAAAGTCAAGCATTTCCTGAGTTTCAGCAATTCCGCCAATGTTTGATCCGGCGAAACTTCTTCTTCCCATTAAAAGGCTGAATGATGTTACAGGAAGCGGTTCCATTGGAGCGCCAACCAAAACCATATTTCCGTCGACTTTTAGTAAATTTAGATATTCATCTATATTATGCTGTGCCGATACGCAATCTAAAATAAAGTGTAAACTTTTAGCAAATTTTGCCATTTGTTCAGGATCTGTAGACAAAACAACTTCATCTGCGCCCAAACGTTTTGCATCTTCGGTTTTAGATAACGAAGTGGTAAAAACCACTACATGAGCGCCCATAGCTTTCGCTAATTTGATTCCCATATGTCCTAAACCGCCAATACCCACAACGCCTACTTTTTGTCCCGGACCAACATTCCAGTGTTTTAACGGAGAATAAGTTGTAATTCCTGCACAAAGTAAAGGAGCAACTCCGGCAAGATCTAATTTGTCTGAAATATGCAATACATAATTTTCATCGACAACAATACTCTCAGAATAACCTCCAAAAGTTTGCCCGCCCAAATGAACATCCGGAGAGTTGAATGTTAGCGTATTTCCCGGCTCGCAAAATTGCTCTAAACCTTTTTTGCAATGTTCACATTCTCGGCAAGAATCGACCATACACCCTACTCCTGCTAAATCACCAACTTTAAAGTTTTTTACGTGATCGCCTACTTTTGTTATTCTGCCTACAATTTCATGTCCGGGAACAATTGGATAAATAGTTCCATGCCATTCATTACGGGCAGAATGCAAATCAGAATGGCAAATTCCGCAATACAAAATTTCAATCTCTACGTCGTGTGCCAATACACCTCTGCGTTTTATATCTAATGTTTTTAATGGCGCTTCAGCAGCTTCCGTACCAAAGGCTTTTACGTTTTTTGCTTCCATATTTTTTAGTTTTTTGTTTGTTTTAAGTTTTTTTGTTTCAGGTTTTCTTTGGTTTCAGGTTTTCTTTGGTTTCAGGTTTTCTTTGTTTCAAGTTTCAGGTTTTCTTTGTTTCAAGTTTCAGGTTTCAGGTTCAACTTTGTGTGTAGACTAAAGTTTACATAAAGTTTTGTCATTTCGAAGAATGACAAAATCGTAGTGAAGTAAGTTCAGAATTATCTAATTATCTAATCGACAAATAATTCCTTTACCTCCCATAACTAAAATATTCCTCATCAGTAACGCTTGCTAACCAGCTTCCTGCGCCTTTATCAACTTCTGTAATTATGGCGATGTATGAAAATTTGCTAAAAGGTGTTGCGCCATACCAATGTTCAACGCCCGGTAAAATGGTAACCACTTCATCTTTATGAAGCAATCTTATCGCTTGTCCTTTTTCCTGAAAATAACCAATACCATTTGTCGCAATAAGCAATTGCAAACTCGGATTAATATGCCAGTTGCATCTTGCACCAGGTTCAAAAGCTACTTCTTTTATAACAGTATTTTCTGGGTGAATATTGCTGGTTTGTTTTTTATACGAAACTTCGCCAGTCATATAAGTGTTAGGAACTTTCCCTTCTTCGATAACGGTAGTGTAGGTTGTTGACATAAATAGTTTTTTTAAGTTAGTTTATTGAAAGCTATTGTATTGCTCATCGGTAACAGGTTCGAGCCAATCTACAATTCCGGTTTGTGTATTGGT
Source organism: Flavobacterium sp. N1736 (assembly GCF_025947065.1). NCBI lineage: Bacteria > Pseudomonadati > Bacteroidota > Flavobacteriia > Flavobacteriales > Flavobacteriaceae > Flavobacterium > Flavobacterium sp. N1736. Next base: position 876,870 of record NZ_CP109994.1, on the reverse strand, counting down.
ACTGATGGCAATGTGGGTAAATTCGCTGTTGTGAGAAGCTCCGTGCCAGTGTTTAAGTAGTGGCGGAATATTAATTACATCACCAACCTGAAGCAGCTGAATTGGTTTTCCAACTTCCTGATAATATCCTGTTCCGTGCGTAACAATCAAAATTTGTCCGCCGGGATGTGTGTGCCAATTGTTTCTTGCGCCAGGTTCGAAAACGACATTACCAACTGCAGTATTTAGAATTGGGTCGTTTGGCACCAGCATTTTAACCCAGGCTTTTCCTGTAAAGTAATCTGCCGAAGCCAAATCGCCTTTAGGGAAAATTTCGTTTAATTGATTTTCTGAAGTTTTCATAATTATTTGTTTTTACTATCGGAAAACTAAATAAGCAAAGCAAGAATGCGCTTTTAGAAGTTATATTTAGTTCGTAGAAACCGATAAAGGATTAATACTAATTATTTCGACGCAAAATTACTTTAGTAAATACGATCTCAGATAACGATAATCAAACAAAAAATTAAGAATATGAAACAATTTTACATTCTTAACGATTTCGGAATTGTTCCGGTAAGTCTTTTAAAGTAATTATTAAAGTAGCTTGGATATTCAAATCCAAGTGAGTAACCAATATCAGCAATACTCCAATCTGTATGTTGCAACAGTGCTTTTGCTTCGCCAATAATTCTTTCTGTAATATGCGCTGTAGTAGGCTTTCCGGTCACTTCCTTAACCGATCGATTTAGGTGATTTACATGTACGGCAAGGCTTTGAGCATAATCTTGCGGTGTTTTTAAAATAAGCGGCTGATCTTTAGTTTCAACCGGAAACTGTCTTTCTAATAATTCCAAAAATAATGAAGTTATTCGGGAAGATGCATTTTTATGTTTAAAGAAATTTTCTGATGGCTGCATTTTCATCGATTCATGCAAAATCAAATTAATATAATTGCGCATTAAATCATCTTTAAAAACATAATCTGTTTCTTGTTCTTCGATCATTTTTTGAAATAACGAATCTACAAAAACTTTCTGTTGATCTGATAATGAGAAAATTGGAGTTCCGCCTATTTTAAACAAAGGCGATTCATGAAGACTTTCAGAACGATCGTTTACCTTTAAGAAATCTTCGGTAAAAACACAGGCATATCCATGATAAACGGGAGAAATAATATCCCATGAATATGGAATATGCGGATTTCCAAAAAACAAAATAGTTCCGTCAGTTTCTATACCGCGATCTGCATAATGAATAAGGCTTTTGCTGGTATTTATACAAATCTTGTAATAATCCCTGCGGTTATAGGTTGGAATTTTGCTTACATCACCATTTACTTCGTATACTTTAAAACCTTTTAGCTTTAAATCGTTTATACCAAGTTCTGTTGCCTGACATTCTATTTGCTCTTTCATTTTGCAAAGTTATGAAAATCAAATAAAAGTTGGGGAATTTTGTTTTAGGGTTTGTTTTGTTTCAGGTTTCAGGTTTAAACTTTGTCTATAAACTAAAGTTTACACAAAGTATTGTCATTTTGAGAAAACGAGAAATCACACGCGTAACTCTACAAAGATTGGCGACATGCTACACGAAGCTTCTGATGTGATTTCTCGTTTTCTCGAAATGACAAACTAAACGCAAAACAAAACCCGACAGGTTTTAAAAACCTGTCGGGTTTAATACGCAAAACTCAGACAAAGTTTGAAACCTGAAACAAAAGAAACCTGAAACCTGAAACAAAAAAAAAACTGAAACATGAAACCTCAAACCTGAAACTTAAAATCTTTATCTTTGTTTTATGAAAGATCTACTACCGGTTATAGACTATGTATCAAGATATGTTGATTTGACGGATGATGAAAAAAAACATCTGGCTACTTTTTTGAAGATTACCAAAGTCAAAAAAAGACAATTTATCGTGCAGCCGGGTTTTGTATGCAAACGCAAAAGTTATGTTGTAAAAGGCGCTTTTAGAGGTTATCTGGTCGATAATGAAGGCAAAGAACATACCTTATCATTTGCCATAGAAGATTGGTGGATATCTGATTACAGCAGTTTAATTTATCAGGAACCTGCGACCTTGTTTGTTGAAGCTTTGGAAGATTCTATTCTCATTCAGATTGAATATGAAGACGAGCAGAAGTTTCTGGAGGAAATTCCCAAACTCGAAAAATTCGAACGTATTATTACCCAGCGTTCACTGGCTTTTCATCAAAAAAGACTTTTATCTAATTTTACTAAAACCGCCGAAGAACGATATGACGAATTCATGAGCAAATATTCGGCAATTGCAAAGCGCGTTCCTCAATATGCTTTGGCTTCTTATCTTGGTTTTAGTACAGAATATCTAAGTAAAATCAGAAACCGAAAAACTTCAAAAAGTTAAACCAGTTCAACCTTATTTCCTAAACCAGTTCATTTTTATTTCTTTTATTCTGTCTCAAATTTGCATAGTCAATATCGACAAAATAATTTAATTCAATAAAAATGAAAAAGTCAATTTATTCAAATACAGGAATATTTTCTTTATTACTGTTCTTTTTATGCACCATTTTCAATTTCAGCGTTACAGCACAAAATAAAAGTGATGGCAAAAAAGTACAAATTTTTCATATTCAAAATTATTTTACAGAGGCTTATCTTGTAAAAGGCAATTCTGAAAAATTACTATTAATTGATACCGGAGTTCCTGTTGCCGGTTATCAGGATAGTTTGGTAAGTGCTATTAAAAAATTAGGCTTTAAACCTGAAAATATCACTTTGGCAATTGTTACGCACGGGCACGGCGATCATGCAGGAAATGCGAGATTTCTTCAGCAAACATACAAAACTAAAATTGCAGGAAGCAAAGCTGATTTAGGCAAATTTACTTCGGGGAAAACCGAATTATCAAAATCTGAAGATGTAAGTATTTGGGGAAACCGACTTCGCGCTTATTGTGATTTGGATTATCCCGCTTTTACACCCGATATTATGGTTGAAAGTACCAATATTGATCTTCAAAAATATGGTTTTGATGGAAAAATAATTCCAATTAAAGGCGGACATACTCCCGGAGATTTATTGATACTTATTGGCGAAAATCTTTTTGTTGGAGACACTTTTGTGGGTACTTTTAAAGCTCAGGGCGGAGGATTAGTTCCCGATGGTCATCATGTAAGAGAACATTTTTATCATGAGAATAAACAACTGGCTGATCAAAATTTAAAAAATATTGAGAAAATTGCGCTTAACAATAAAGTCAAAACCATTTATCCTACACACAATGGTCCTGTTGCTACTTATGAATTAACAAAATACATTAAAGAAGAACCTTTATTGCGACTTTTATCAAAACAAAATGATGCTATTTTAAACGACATTTTAAAAGGTAAATTTGATTTTCAAAATTATTTGTCAGATCGTTTTGTTTTAAAAACTCCTGACAATAAAGAATATTCAAAATTTCAATTTCCTGAGGTTTATTCTAAAACTAAAATAGAATCTTTAACTGCCGAAGATTTCAGAATTGTTTCTTCAGATGAAAATGCAGCCGTATTAACCTATATAGAAGCAATAAAGCTGGAAGGAAAAGAGTCTAAAAATGTCTCCGTAACCGAAACTTATTCTAAAGAAAAAGGAATTTGGAAGATTGTTTATAAGAAAGAGGTTTTATAGGTTTTTTGTTTTAAGTTTTCTTTGTTTCAGGTTTCAGGTTTCAGGTTTCAGGTTTAAACTTTGTCTATAAACTAAAGTTTACGCAAAGCTTTGTCATTTCGAGGAAACGAGAAATCACACACGTAACTCGACAAAGATTGGAGATATGCTTTACGGAGTTTCTTGTGTGATTTCTCGTTTCCTCGAAATGACAAACTGAATGCAAAACAAAACCCGACAGGTTTTTAAAACCTGTCGGGTTTATTACACATCGCTAAACAAGCCTTTAAACCTGAAACAAAAAAAACCTGAAACTTGAAACATTAAACCTGAAACTTTATTTTTTCCCTTCTACAAAAAATGCAATTTTTCTTCTTCAAGATCAAGATGTAAAATGTGTTTACGAACAATTTCTTCATCAATTCTTTCGTCTTTGTTTTTGTCAGTAAGCCATTTTCTTTGCAGATCGAGTATTTCTCTGTAGACTTTTTTGGCTTCGTCGGTCATGAGAATATCTTCATTATTAGAAACGCTTGCATCTTCCCATTTACTGGCGAGTTGCTGCAACACTTTTTCATTTTCAAGATGTTGGCTGTAATTGGTTTTCAAATGCTCTAAAGCTTGTTGAGAAAGTAATCGTCTTAATTTATTATACATTTCATCATCAGGCATAATATAATCAGGATCAGGCATATTTATTTTTTTAATAAGCCAAGGCAGCGTAAGTCCCTGCAATAATAAAGTGGTAAGTATAACAACAAATGTGATAAAAAGTATCAGGTTCCTTTGCGGAAACGGAGTTCCGCCTTGTGCATAAACGGGTATTGATAATGCGGCTGCCAACGATACAACGCCCCGCATACCAGACCAGCTAATAATTAAAATTCCTTTATATCCGGGATGTCTTGTATCTGCAACCGTTATAAAATTTCTGGCAATCAAGGTTACAATTACTGCTGCATATGCTGAAATTATTCTTGCAACAATCAAAACAAACGTAACAAGAATACCATACCCTATCGCCGACGGAATACTAACAGAACCAAGTCCCTGCGTAATTTCAGGTAAATCGAGACCAATAAACATAAAAATTAATCCGTTGAGTATAAAACAGAAACTTTCCCAAACATTCACGCCCCGCAATCGTGATGTACTGCTTAAAAAAGAAAGCCTGTTGTTTGATAATAGCAAACCGCCGCTTACAACGGCAAGAACTCCTGAACTATGCGCTTCTTCGGCAACCAGATAAATAATATAAGGCGTTACCAAAGACAATACAATATCTATATTAGCATCTGTAGGTAAATATTTGTGCAGTTTCATAAAGATAAAACCAATTGCCAAACCTATTCCAACTCCTGCAAGTACCATCCATCCAAAACTTGTTACGGCATTATACCACACAAATTGCCCTGTTCCGGCTGTTATTAAAGCAAATCGAAATATGATTAGCGAAGACGCATCATTTAAAAGACTTTCGCCTTCTAAAATTGATGACATTCGACGAGGCACTTTTACAAATTTCATAATCGCGCCAACACTTACGGCATCTGGCGGTGAAACAATTCCGCCAAGTAAAAAACCGAGTGCCAATGAAAATCCGGGAATAAAATAATTAGAAACAAGTGCAACCGAAAGTGCCGTAAAAAAAACCACTAAAAAAGCAAAACTCGTTATAATACGTCGCCATTTCCAGAGTTCTTTCCAAGATATTTTCCACGAAGCCTCATACAATAAAGGTGGAAGAAAAATAAAAAAGATCAATTCCGGATCGATACGTAATAATGGAATTCCGGGAATAAAACTAATTAACAATCCCGCCAAAACCAGCAAAACCGGATAAGCAACTTTTATCTTGTTACTTACCATAATCAGCAAAAGGATGACAATAACAATACCTAAATAAAACGCGAGATCATTTAACATTGGAGTGTATTATTTAAGAGTGGCAAAAAATATAACATATAATCTTTTGAATATCAAGATAAGAAATATTTCACAGAAAAATAAATCTCAAACTTTTTAATTTTTTGAGATTTATCTAAACACATAGAAACATAAGTTTTATTTACTTAGAAAAAGATTATTCAAAAGAAACTCGTTTCTTTCATATAGTAACTTTGTGCATTTAAATAAATGAAACGCCTTTTTTGAGCATACAAACTATGTTTCTATGTGTTAAAAAATTATGCTTAAAGACCTATTTTACAATAATTGATCCCGCTTTTAATCCTTTGGCTGTAGCCGATATATTTACCTCGCCTGCATTTTGGTCTTTTTCGATAATGACTTGAGCATATCCGTTAAAAAGTTTTCTTTTCCAGGATTCTGCCGGAGTAATAACCTGAATAATTCCGGGATCAGTATTCATAACATCCCAATCTTTATTTTTTTGCAAAGGCGGCGCAATAATCTGAATCGTGTTTAAACCCTGTTTTAAAATAGTAGCATTTAGAATATATTTTTGATCATCTTCTGCACTTGCGGGAATTTTATTTCCGTTGACAAAAACGACTGCATTTACACCAATTTTTTTATAGAAAAAAGTAACCGTATTTGTTTTCAGATTATCCTTTAAATCAAATTTACCGCGATATACATACGCCGGAGCCTGATTTTTATAATCTCTGTCTTTAAAAGCTTCTTTCCAGTTGTTATCAGTTTCAGCCGTTATTTGATTGGGAAGATTTGTCGAAGCTAATTTCTTCTCCTCAAAATTAGTTATAGCAACAAGCTCGATGTTATCAATAAATTTATCTCTCTCTAAAGATGTTGGGTTGCCATTTCCTACGCCAAGAATTTTTCCGCCCTTAATAGAAAACGTCAATTCATGATTTGCAGTGGGTACATGTGCGCCTTTTTCATCTGTAGTTTCAGCCGTAATAACCACAACATTTGCATTAGAAAGATTCTCTTTATCAACAGATAATTTGATGTTTTGAGCATTTTCTGTTGTTTTCTGAATTTCTGAAAGTACTTTTTTTCCGTTTTTATAACCAACCGCTTCCAAAGTTCCCGGCACATATTTTACCTTCCATTCTAAATGTCCGTATTGCTCCATTTTCTTTTTACCCAGACTTTCCTTGTTCAGAAAAAGTTCTACTTCATCACAATTCGAATGTACCCAAACATCGATTTCTTTGCCCGTACTCCAGTTCCAATGCGGTATAATATGCAAAACAGGTTCATTTCCCCACCACGATTTCAAATAGAAAACATTGTCTTTCGGGAAACCGCAAACATCCATCATTCCAAAATAAGACGTAACCGATGGCCAGCCATAAGGCGTTGGTTCTCCGCGATAATCAAAACCCGTCCAGATAAACATTCCTGCTAAATACGGACGTTCTGCATAAAATTTCCAGCCTTCTTCAATACTATAAAAACTTGGGCGCGGTTTTCTGTCGTAAGCACTTTGGTAATGTTTGGCATCATCTGTAAAATAAACACCGCGCGTTGCAAAAGTTGAACCTTCCTCCGTTCCCATTCCCGGTTGTTGTTTAAACTCATTTCTATGTGCATCGATATCCCCGTTTCCAAGATAATTATAACCCACAATTTCTACCACAGACGAAATTCCGCTTTTAAAACCACTGCTAATTCCAACCGTTACAGGTCTTGTAGGATCAATGCTTTTACTAAAATCCTGCATCACATTTGTAATACGTTCCCCAACAATATTACCCTCAATATTCCATTCTTCATTTCCAACAGACCAGCAAAAAATACTCGGATGATTGCGATCGCGTTTTATCATTCGTTCCAAATCATTCAAATGATACTCGTTAATTCCCATTAAACGCGTTTCATCAATAACCAGCATTCCCAGTTTATCGCAGGCATCAAGCAATTCAGGCGTTGGCGGATGATGCGAACAGCGATAGGCATTCGAGCCCATTTCTTTCAGTTTTTTAATTCTGAAATATTGTAAATCATCCGGCAAAGCCGTTCCAATTCCCGCATGATCCTGATGATTGTTTGTGCCTTTTAGTTTTACCGATTTTCCGTTAAGGAAAAAACCTTTTTCAGCATCAAACTTTATGGTTCTTATTCCGAAAGAAGATTCATAACGATCAATAACTTTTCCGTCTTTCTTAATTTCAGTTACCAAACGATATAAATTCGGATTTTCAATATCCCATAATAACGGATTATTTACCGTTAATTTCGAAGTAAAATTTGTTGTTTTATAAAATCCCGGCGCAGTTCCGTTTTCAGAAACAGTTGCAATTTGTTTTCCCTGAGCATCTAAAATCGTCTGAATAATTTCGATTGCACCTTTATAATTTCCTTTATTTTCAATAGAAACTTCTGCTGTAACTTCGGCACTATTATCTTTTATTTCTGATGTAATATAAGTTCCGTTTTCAGCAACATGAATCGGGTTTGTTTTTTGCAGATACACATGTCTGTAAATTCCCGCGCCTTCATAAAACCAGCCTTCTTCCATCGAAGCATCAACGCGCACAACAATTGTATTTTCACCGCCATAATTTGCATATGCTGTTACATCATATTCAAAACCATTGTAACCGCTTTCTTCAGTTCCAAGGAAATAACCGTTAAAAAATACTTTCGAATTCCTGAAAACACCGTCAAATTTTAGCGAAATAATTTTGCCTTTATCACTTTCCGGAATATTGATTTTTTTTCGGTACCAGCCAATACTTTTTTCAGGAAAACCTTTTCCGGCAGTTTTAAATCCGTGGCTAAAACTGGCTTTTTCGCTAAACGCCTGTTCCACTGCCCAATCGTGCGGAAGATCTAATTTTCTCCACGCTCTGTCATCAAAATTTACTGCAGCCGGACCGTCACCAAATCCCGTTTTGGTTAAATAAGAAAAATATCCCGTTGCATGACCAAAATCTTTATCAGTATCAAATAAATGTCCAAATGAAAAACGCCAGTCTTTATCGATTAAAATCAAATCTCTTTCTGATTTATTTTGTGCCGAAATACAATTGGAAATCAAAAAAATAAAATAAAGCAGCATTCCTTTTGGAAAAATAGTTCTCATAAAAACGTCGTTAACGGAAATAGTTTGTAAAATAGCGATAAAAATATTGTTTTTAATTTGATTAAAATAATAGTATTTTATCAAAATATGATTTGTTTCGTTTAAAATGAAGCCTGAAAATTAGGCTTTAAAAATTTAGAATCATTCTACTAACCGTTCTTTGGCAGATATTATTCTTTTGGTGTAATTTTATATACAAATTCAACAAAAATAGTAGTACCATGAGTGTTATTAAAGATGAAGATACGCTTCTTAGCACTATTAAGCGTATAGACCATGAAATTGACAAACTTAATGATCAAAAAATAATTGCTTTTTTTGAGCATCTCGGCCTGACCGAAAGAGACGATGTGCCCAAGAATTTTCTGGATTTTGAGACCATTCTTATTGTTGTGCCAAACCGACATATTTCACATGAATTAAAATATTTTAAATATTCAATCGCAAGACTTTCTTTCGTAACCAATCCGTATGCGAAAAATATTCATGTTTATGATTTTAAAGAATGGGACAGCGTTACCCGCAACAAAACCCAATTTCAGGTAAGAGAATTACTAAAAACCAACTTTGGCGGCGTTAGAACTATTATTGATGATTTAAATTAAATTTTTTGTTTCAGGTTTTGTTTTGTTTTGTTTCAAGTTTGAGGTTTCAGGTTTCAGGTTTGTCACGTTGAGCGAAACGCGCATTACAATATCAAAATTTTAAGGAGCTGTTTCCTGCTGTACACTATATCTTTTGTGTTCGCCGCGGCGGACACAAAAGGATGCCGTTTCCATCAGGGCTAGGGCACTCGTTTTCAAAAGAAATTTTATTATTATTCTTGGCATAATTTATTTTATTTCAAAAATCCTGATGAACTTTTGTTCTAATTTTTTTCTCTTTCTCTCTTCATTCCATCTTGAATAGAAAGCCATAAAAAGTAAAAACAAATTAACAATTGTAGACGCTCGCCTAAGTCCTCGCGCAAAAAAGAGAAAAAATATATTAATGGCCACAATAAGAATTATTGGAGAATATTTTGCCCAAATCTGCTGAAATTTACTGTTGGGTTCAATAACGTATTCTACTTTGAGTGTATTATTAACATTCTTGTATTTTCCTTTTATGATAAAAGGTGTTTGCGATCTTACTGAATTTATTGTTAAATGAAAACTTTTATCATCAAAAAGACCGTAAAATGTTTTTGAAGATCCATCAAATACAGTCAAAATAGCAAATGTGCGTAACTTTAGTTTTGGTGAACCAATTTGGGTGTTGCTTTGTAACCTTGCACGGAATTCAGACAAACTAAGTTTTGATTGCATTGAAATATCTTTTTTAATTTGTTTTAGGTTTGTTTCAGGTTTCAGGTTTCATGTTTCATGTTTCTCAACTTTGTCTATAAACTAAAGTTTATACAAACTTAACGCAAAACCCGACAGGTTTTAAAAACCTGTCGGGTTTCATCCGTTTTGTCATTTTGAGGAACGAGAAATCACAAAGTATAAAACTTGAAACAAAAATAAACGTGAAACCTGAAACAAAAAAAATAAACCTGAAACAAAATTTATTCCCCAAGCATATTCTTTACCATTTCATTCAACGCATTTCCGTGAATGTTTTTGGCAACGATAATTCCGTTTTTGTCAACTAAAAAGTTTAACGGCACAGATTGCAGCAAATAATCGCCTACAACCGGCGAAGTCCAGTATTTTAAGTCGCTTACTTGTATCCACGGTAATTTTTGTTTGGCAATTGCTGCCAGCCAAAGCGGTTTTTTAGTATCCATAGAAACACTGTAAATCAAAAATTTACCCGGATAAGTATTGTACAATTTTAATAATTCCGGCTGTTCTTTAATACAAGGTCCGCACCACGATGCCCAAAAGTCAACTAAAACCAAATCTCCTCTTAAAGACGAAAGTACCACATTGTTTCCTTTTGTATCCGGAAGATCAATTTCGGGAGCAATATCTCCAACGTCAGTTCCAACAACCTGAGCTTTTGAACTTGTTATTAAACAACATAAGAATCCTAAAATAAGTAATGTTTTTTTCATAGTTTGATTAAGTTTAATTAGTTGGGGCTTGTTTAACAAAGTTTTTTGTCATTTCGACGTGAGGAGAAATCACACCAGTTGATCGACAAAGATTGACGATTTTCTTTGCGTCCCGAAGCTTCGGGATAGTGTGACTTCTCCTCACGTCGAAATGACAATATTGCGCATAAACTTTGCGTCTTCACGACTTTGCGAGATTAGACAAATATAAATACTTCTTCATAAATCCCCTCCTCCTTCTTAAAATTATCCTAAAAAATTTTCTTTAAATTGGTATATCGGGAAAAGTCGATATATTTGCGTCATGGAACATATAGAAATCTTTAAGGCACTCTCGAACAAATCCAGATTACAAATGCTGGAATGGTTAAAAGAACCTGAAATAAACTTTCCTGAACAACTTCAGCATGCTGGATTTGAACACGGAGTTTGTGTTGGGCAAATACAAGCCAAAGCGGGACTTACACAATCGACAGTTTCTGAATATTTGTCGATTTTACAACGAGCCGGTTTTATCGAAGCCACACGCGTTGGGCAATGGACATACTATAAACGTAACGAAGGTGCCTTTGAAGCACTCAGTAAATTAATTCAAACTAATTTGTAAATTACTATGAGTACAAACAACCTGTTTTCGCCATTTAACTTGAAATCGTTAAATCTTAAAAACCGAATTGTAATGGCGCCAATGACGCGCTCATTTTCTCCAAACGGAGTTCCAACTGATGAAGTAGCCGCTTATTATCAAAAAAGAGCTGAAGGTGAAGTTGGTTTAATATTATCTGAAGGAACTGTTATTGACAGACCATCATCATCAAACGATGGAAATGTGCCGCATTTTTACGGAGATCAATCTTTAAAAGGATGGAAAAAAGTGATTGAAGAAGTTCACGCTGCCGGAGGTTCTATGGGACCACAAATCTGGCATATGGGAATTATGGACAATCACCATTCAGGATGGGTTCCGCCGGTTCCGTTTGAAGGTCCGTCAGGATTAAACCGACCAGACTTTAATAATGGAAATACCATGTCTGAAAAAGATATTGAAGATACTATTATTGCTTTTGGAAAAGCTGCTGTTGATGCAAAAAGATTAGGTTTTGATACGATTGAAATTCACGGTGCACACGGTTATTTAATCGATCAGTTTTTTAGAGCTGAAACTAATTTACGTACTGATATTTATGGTGGAAAAACATTGCCGGAACGTAACCGTTTTGCGATTGAAGTTATAAAAGAAATTAGAAAACAAGTTGGTAATGACTTTGCGGTTATCATGCGTTTTTCTCAATTTAAACCTTCAGATTACAATTATAAACTGGCAAAAAATCCACAAGAATTAGAAGCGTGGCTTACGCCTCTTGTTGATGCGGGTGTTGATATTTTACACTGCTCGCAACGCAGATTCTGGGATCCTGAATTTGAAGATTCTGACCTGAATTTTGCAGGCTGGGCTAAAAAAGTTACGGGAGCATCAACGATTACGGTAGGTTCTGTTGGACTTTCAGGAGATTTCTTCGGTGCTTTTGCAGGAGAAAGTTCTCAGCCAACTTCTTTAGATGAATTAAACAGACGTTTCGACCGAGGTGATTTTGATTTAGTTGCCGTAGGAAGACCTCTTTTATCTGATCCAAATTGGGTTGCAAAAATCAAAGCCGGAAAAACAGATCAATTAAAAGGTTTTAGCAAAGAAGCTTTAGGAGCATTGGTTTTGGAATAAGTTTTTTTTAAAGGTTCAAAGTTGCAAAGGTTCAAAGGGACAGAGGTTTTAAAAATAGAAAAAAGGGATAAACAATTTATGTTTATCCCTTTTTTTATTAGGTTCAAAGTTGCAAAGGTTCAGAGGGACAGAGGTTTTAAAAAATAGAAAAAAGGGATAACAATTATTTTTATTAGGTTCAGAGTTGTAAAGGTTCAAAGGGGCAAAGTTTTGCCTTTGAGCCTTTGAACCTTTGAGCCTTTGTTCCTTTGAACCTATTTACTCTTTGAACCTGTGAACCTTTTTTAAACCTTTGCTACTTTGAACCTCTGAACCTATTAAGAAGCCATTTACGAACCGGTTCATCGTATAATTTCAAACATAAATAAGCCATTACGATGCTGGCAATTAAAACGCCAATTCCTAATAAATAACCATTGGCAAGAGTTACTTTATTATCTACAACCCATGCTGTGTACCAATAAATTAAGGGATAATGTGTGATATAAATTGGATATGAAATATCGCCTAAAAGTTTGCATATTTTAGCCGAAAATGCACTTTTAATTTCTCCGCCAGCGCCAATGGCAACTATAAGAGGGAAAACTAAAATAATGCAGAAAGATTCGTATAAACCATTCATCCATAAAGTGTTTTCTCCGCCAAATCTTGGCAATGCCAGTACAATCGTGATTAAAAGACTGCAAACCCAAAAAGCGCCTTTTATATGAATTAGTTTTCCTAATCGACAAAGTAAAACTCCTGCAAAAAACGGATATAATAAACGTGTAAAACCAACATTCATTTGTTCCAAATTTAATGACCAGCCGCCAATAACATCGCCTTTTGGACCAAAAACGGTGTAATTAATTAATAGTCCGGCAAATATCAGCACAAAAACTGACAGTACCTTATTCGAGAATTTACGAAAAAACAAGGCGTACAAAATATTAGCAATATATTCGAAAAATAGTGACCACGCCGGACCATTTAAAGGATGCATTTCGCCCCAGCCTCTTATTTCTAATGATGGCGGAATTGGTAGTAAAGTAAAACCAATAATCATGGTTAGAATTACTTTCCAAACTTCCATTCCGGCAATCATCGGAAACAAAATATCCGAAGCCTGAAAATAATAAAAAATGGCTCCAATAATCATTCCCATAATAACCATGGGCTGTAAACGAATTAAACGTCGTTTGTAAAATTCCCATTGCGACATTTTCGTCCAGCGATCGTCGTAAGCATAAGCCACAACAAATCCCGATAAAAGAAAGAAGAAATCAACGGCGAGATAACCGTGATTGATAATTTGTGCAAAACGGTTTCCGCCACTAAAAGCTTCAAAAATGTGAAATGTAACGACTAATATTGCCGCAACTCCACGTAAACCGTCCAGAATTTCATAATGCTTTTTTGGTTGAATATCTGTAGAAATAGAACTCATAAATTGTTTATTTTAGATTGCAGATTTTTGATTTTAGATTGTTTGGAATTTTAATTTTAACACATAGAGACATAGTTTTGTAACGCTAAAAAAAGGCGTTTCACTTGTTTAAACAAGCATAGCTATCTAATTGTCTAAATTTTCTAATTATCTAATTTTCTAATTAAATTACTCCTGATGATTTTTCAGCCATTCTAACCTGCGTTGATCTGGTAAATGGGTTACTTTAAAGTTTTCGAATTTAGCTTCAAAACCTTTTCCGTCCGGTGAAGCGGCCATTAAACCAACCATTACCGGCGTGTTATCCTGTAAAGGCGCATTTCTCGTCAGAATATAATTTTTATCATCAAAAGAATAAAATACTTCTACGGCATCTAATCTTCTCACCACTTTTATCCATACAAATGGCGGTGCTTTTTCTAAAGTTGTCACGCTCCAATCGCTTTTATCATGCGTTACAACCGTGCTGATATTGAATTTTCCGTCAACAAATTCAACTCCGGTTTTGATGTAGTTTTTCTCATCAATACGAAGCATTAATCCCATTTGGTCAAAACGTGCAATATAATTTCCGGTTAATTTTACTTTGGCTTCAAATTCTCCGCCATAAGTTGCGTAATAAAACGGAGCGTCATCTACGGTGAATCCGTAATGCGAAATACGCCAATAATCACTATTTGCCGTTACATTCATGATTAAAGCATTGTTTTTAATTTCCCATTTTTCAGGTTCATTAAACCATTGCATTTTGTTAAGGCTTTGCGCCGAAAGGTTTTGCGCTAAAAATAAAACCATTATGCTTAATACAATTTGTTTCATGTCATTTATTTTTTTTGATTTTTTTTAAACCATTAAGAGATTAAGAAAAATTAAGTTTTTACGCTGTTTGAGGTTAATTATTTAACACATAGATACATAGTTTTTGTACTCTTACAAAAGGCGTTTCACTTATTTAAACAAACATAGCAGCTATGTGAAAGAAATAAGTTTCTTTTTCTATTCAACGCTTAATTTTTCTTAATCTCTTAATGGTAAAATTTTTTTAGATTAAAACTTCTACATTTTACATCTAACATTTTACATCTAAATTTTTTCAACAAAAAGCAAAGCTGCAACTTTACAATTGCAGCTTTACAACCAACCAATTTAGAAATAATGAAATTATTGAAGTGAGAATCCCACTTTAGATTTTATATCTGTTGAAGATGCACCAACGATTGCTTCAAAAGCGCCCGGTTCTGCAACCCAGTCGTGTTTTTTATCATCAAAAAAGCTTAATGCTGTTTTATCAATTGTAAAAGTCACTGTTTTTTCTTCTCCCGCTTTAAGCGAAACTTTCTCAAATCCTTTTAATTCTTTTATCGGACGTGGCAATGACGATTTTAAATCGCTGATATATAATTGAGCAATCTCTGAACCTTCTCTGTTTCCTGTATTTTTTACTTTTACAGAAAATGTAATTTGATCTCCGGCAGCCATTTGTTTTTTATCAGCCGTTACTTTTCCGTATTCAAAAGTCGTGTAACTTAATCCGTGACCGAAAGAAAATAATGGTTTTGCTTTTTGTTTATCTGCATAACGATATCCTACAAAAATGCTTTCTTTATAAGTAACTTCGTCTCCGCCCGGAAATTCTCCTAAAGCATGCGCGCCATTATCTGATAATTTTACAGGGAAAGTAAAAGTCAGTTTTCCTGATGGATTCACGTCTCCAACCAAAACCGCTGCCAAAGCATTTCCGGCTTCTGTACCTAGAAACCAGCCTTGTACAATTCCCGGAACTTCTTTTACCCACGGCATAGCCACAGCGTTTCCTGAGATATTTACAAATACTATATTTTTGTTTACTTTCGCCAATTCAGAAATTAATTTATCCTGACCGTATGAAAGTTCTAATCCTTTACGATCGTGTCCTTCATCATCCTGATTTGGAGCTTTATTTAAACCGCCAATAAAAATAACAATATCAGCATCTTTGGCCACTTTTAAAGCTTCGGCAGTTAATTCAGCCGGAGAACGTTTTTCTTCTAAACTAACTTTTGCCACAACGCCGTTATAATTACTTGTAGGATCGCCTACATAACCGCGGGCGTAAACAATTTGAGCCTGATTGCCAATTCTTTTCTTTAATCCTTCAAGCGGTGTAATTTCATATCTTGCTTTTAGTGAAGAACTTCCGCCACCAACTGTCATCATTTTAATGGCATTTTCACCAATAACAGCGATTTTTTTAGTTTTAGAAAGATCTATTGGTAAAATATTATTGTTATTTTGAAGCAACACAATTCCTTCTTCGGCAATTTTTAAACCTGCTTTTGCGTGTTCTTCAGTTCCAAAAGATCCAAAAGGTCTGTTTTTATTCATCGTTGTTAAAAAAGACAAACGTAAAACACGACGTACTTTTCCATCTAACTCTTTTGTGCCAACTTCTCCTTTTTTAATCATTTCAGAATATGGTTTTGCCAAATAATAGTTGTCATACGCATTACTTGTTCCCCATGAAAGTCCGTTTGTCCAGGAACCAAATTCCATATCCAAACCATTATGAATCGCTTGTTTTGTATCATGAACTCCGCCCCAATCTGAAACTACAACACCTTTAAAACCCCATTCTCCACGAAGAATATCGTTTAGTAAATATTCATTGTGACAACAATGCTGTCCTTTATATTTATTGTAAGAACCCATAATTGCCCACGCATCACCTTCTTGCACAGCAGCTTTAAACGCCGGAAGATAAATCTCGTACAAAGCACGATCATCAACAATTACGTTTACAGCGTTACGATTAGTTTCCTGATTGTTTAAGGCAAAATGTTTTACACAGGCAGCAACTCCATTCGACTGAACTCCTTTAATATAAGGAACAACCATTTTTGAAGTCAGAAAAGGATCTTCGCCCATATATTCGAAATTACGACCGTTTAATGGCGTTCTGTAGATATTAACTCCCGGTCCTAATAATACATTTTTATTACGATAACGCGCTTCTTCGCCAATTGATTTTCCATATAATGATGCTAATTCTTTGTTCCAGGTTGCAGAAAGTGCGGTAAGTGCAGGAAAAGCAATACAAGAATCATTTGTCCAGCCCGCCTGATCCCATTCGTCCCACAAAACTTCGGTACGAATTCCGTGTGGACCATCAGTCATCCAGTTTTCAGGAATTCCCAGGCGTTTTACACCGGGAGAACTAAATTTAGATTGCGCATGGATTATGGCGATTTTTTCCTCAGTAGTCATTTTCGAAAGTGCATCTTCTACACGTTCGTCAATTGGTTTTTTATCATCAAGATAAACCGGAACTTTGTTTTGGGCATTCATCCCAATTGAAGTCAACAATAGTAAAACAACAATTGTTTTAACGTTTTTAAACATAACTATTAATTTATTTAGCATTTAAGTTTATATCAAAGTACTTGAAGTTAAAAACTACATTTTAACTCATTGGACGTAATTATTTTAACACATAGAAACATAAATTTTTGCATACTCAAAAAAGGCGTTTCACTTGTTTAAATGCATAGAGCTAGGTGTTGAAAATCTAGATTTTCTTCAAACAGCTTTTGTATTTAAATTTTAATCTATGTTTCTATGTGTTAAATAAAATTATCAATTTACACCCAACGGATACCTTATAATAATATTGTAAAGCTAAAACGTTATAGTATGCTGTAGAATTTTAAACGAAAAAAAGTAGTGAATTAAAAAATCAAAATATTGACTATCAATATTTTAATAAAAAATGTAGCTTAAAAAAAGTAGTGATTTTAAAATAAATCGTTATACTTTCAAGGAAATTAAACCAATTTTCATGACCATTTCTTCAAAATCATTTCTCGAAACTGCGGCTTTATTTCGAGCTCTTGTTCTATAGTTGTAAATAGTGCTTAACGAGTAACGAAGAAAAGCTGCAATTTTTACGCTGTCGGTAATTCCCAGTCTAATTAAAGCAAAAATACGAAGCTCCGTATTTAATAATTCGCCTTGTTTCAACACGATTTGTTCCTCTTTTATAAGCAAATCATTAAAGTCTTTTACAAATGTTGGATATAAATTCAGAAATATAATATCGAAGTTTTTATACAATTCTTCCAATTCGTTATCAACCAAAGTTGTTGATTTGAGCATTTTATAAATTTCATCAAACTGTTTCGCTGTCGCTTTTTTATTTAAAATAATGCGATAGTTTTCTAATTTATTGATGTAAGCTGAACAGAGATTGAAAAAATGAGCAATATATTCTTCCTTAACGTGATTGGATTCTGATAATTGCGAATTACGTTCCTGCAACTGATTATTGGTCTCGGTAATATCTTTGTTTAATTCTGCTAATTTTTGGCTGGTTTCATATAATTCTCCACGAATTCTTGACACTTTTTTCATTTGTTTGTAAACGTAAATTACGGCTACAATTAAAAATACCGATAACAAACTAATGCATAAAAGATACAATTGAAGTTCTGTTTTTCGTTTGGCTTCCCGTTCTAAATAAACGGTATTGATAATCGAATATACTTCTGACATTAAAAGGGTACGAAATTGTACATTGCAATACAAAGCATCTTCAATTGCCGATTGTGTGAGTTTGTATGCCATATCGACATCGCCAATTTCATAA
The DNA here is from genome assembly GCF_025947065.1 of Flavobacterium sp. N1736. Taxonomy (NCBI): domain Bacteria; kingdom Pseudomonadati; phylum Bacteroidota; class Flavobacteriia; order Flavobacteriales; family Flavobacteriaceae; genus Flavobacterium; species Flavobacterium sp. N1736. The sequence continues at coordinate 858,427 of NZ_CP109994.1, read as the reverse complement.
AAAACCAATGCCAGTTCCTGGAGTGAAGCATTGTCTTTGGTTGCATTTTTTATATCTGAAGTAGCAGAAAGTGCGTAATATTTTTTTCGTAATTCTAATTGATGTGTTCGCTCGTAAATACTTCCTAAAAGATAGGTAATCATCGCATATTGCGGATTATCTTCTTTGGTGTTTTTCAATAAATCAAGCAATTCTTTTTGAGAAATATCTAACTTTTTCTGAGACATTTTCTGCTGAATTTTATTGATTTGATAGTTTAAAGTATTCGGATCTAAAACCATCAAAAGCGAATCACGGTATTTTCGTATTTGCTGTATGTATTTTATATCGTAACTATTCGCCGCATAATGTTCAAAAAATTCGCGATAGGCAACATAATAAGTCGGAAGCAGTGTTTTTGATAATGCTTTTTTGTTGATGCTTTTTAAAATGGCTTCAGATTCGCGATATTTTCCCGAAGAAGAATAAAGCGTTACCAATTGAAGATTGGCTAAATCTAAAAAATCTTTATTTTGAAGTTCATTGGCAATTTTAAGGTTCTTTTTCACATAAAAAATTGCCGAATCTGAATTGAATTTTTGATATTCTGTATATAAGGTTTTGTTGTAATTGTATTCCTGTTCTTTTGTTAAATCTGCCGATTTTATTTTTTTGAAATTCAAAATGCGTTCTTCTTTCAGTTCTACATATCGCTGCTTATTTCTTAGTGCATCGTTTAGCTTCTTCAAAATAGTATCTGTACTATCTGATGCGTAAATTGGGCAACTTAGAAGATTCAAAACAAAAAACAGCCAATAATTTTTCAAACTAAATAAGGATAAAGTGACTTACAAATATAGTAAAGTGATGCTATAAATAGGAATTATTTATAAGTCGCAGAATTTGGATTTCGTAACAGTAAAACAAATAAAAAAATTGAAACGCATAGAAATATAGTTTTTGTAAATTTGATGATACTAAATTCTCTAATCTAAACGATATCCAATGCCACATTTTGTTATTGATTGTTCTGAAAATGTAATCCGATTAAAATCTGCAGATGAAATTATGCAGGTTGTTTTTGATGCTGCTTTATCTACGGATCTTTTTATTGCTTCTGAAGTTAAAGTTAGAATTAATCCTTTTTCCTATTATAATAACGGAAATACGTTAGACGATTTTATTCATGTTTTCAGTTACATTATGGAAGGTCGAAATACGGATCAAAAAGCGAAATTATCAAAAGCTATTGTTACAAAATTAAATGAAATTCTTCCCGAAGTTCCTGTGATTTCTATCAATATCAAGGATTTTGAAAAAGCCAGTTATTTTAATAAAACTATGGTTTAAAAATCTGTTTGTGGTTTTAGTGATATAAATAAAATTATGACAGTATAGTTTTGCTATAAAAAATAGCCCGAATATTGTCATTCCGAGACACGAGGGATCTCCGTAAGAAACCGACGTAACGTGTATGTAGATTGTCGAGCTACTTGTGGAGATTCCTCGTTCCTTGGAATGACAAAAAATGAGAAAAGCTTTGTCAAAGTTTAAAACTTTGACAAAGCCCTTAAAAAAAGTCTATTTTCTTTACTCTATATTCTATATTCTTAATTAACAGCAATTGGCGCAGCCAAACAACTCTCCGGAATATCAAAAGCATTTACCAATGCAACTGCATCGGGACGAATATCCCAACAAAGCTGATTTACGATTTTACGGATTGCTTTTGTTTTTACAGCTTCCATATAACCATCTTCAAGATACCAAGCTTTGTTTTTTTCGATCTGCGAAAGTGCGTATAATTGATATAATTTTGTCAAAATTTCTTTTGAATTCTCGTCTTCAACTGTTTTTATAGCTTCCAGAAATTGTTCTAAAACGACTCTTTCTAAATACGCCTGAGCGACATCAATCATTTGATGCTGAACAACATTAAAAGCATCGTAAGCTTCTAAACCGCCATCAACCAATTTTTTAATACGTCGCGCTGCCGATGCCAAAATTGTTTTTTCTCTGTGAATAAAAGCCTGCAAATGAAATTCAGAATCTAATAAATGTTCGTCATCTGTTCTTCGGGTTGCAATTGGGTTTTTCTCAGAAATAGCCACTTTTGCATTTTCATATACATAATTAATGATTCCCAAAGAACCCATTTCACCAAATGCTTTTCTAAATTCTGATAAACGGTTTTTAGCAACCAATTGCATCAAAACGGTATTATCGCCTTCAAAAGTGGTATAAATTTCGGTGTCGTTTTTTAACGCATCGATTCTGTTTTCAGATAAATATCCTTTTCCGCCACAAGCTTCGCGGCATTCCTGTAAAATATCTCGTGTACTCCAGGTCGAATATGATTTCATTCCGGCTGCAAGGGCTTCAATTTCCTGCATTTCGGCTTCGGTTTTGTTTAGAAAACGATTCGTAAGATATTGTAATGCAAAGTGAACGGCATAGGTTTTCGCTAAATGCGGAAGCAATCTGCGTTGGTGCATTCTGTAATTCAAAATTGGAACTTCAGATCCGCCTTCAGGACCAAATTGTCTACGTTGATCACTGTATCGAATGGCAATTGTTAATCCTGATTTTGCTGCTGCCAATGCTGAACGCGGAATCCCGATTCGACCACCAACCAAAGTACCTAACATTGTGAAAAAACGTCTGTTATCACTCGGAATCGGGCTTTCAAATTCGCCTTTATCATTTACAGAAGCAAAACGATCCAACATATTTTCTTTCGGAATCACAACATTATCAAATGAAATAGTTCCGTTATCAACACCATTTAAGCCCATTTTATGACCGCAATCGCCAATGGTAACGCCATTTACGGTATTTCCGTTTGTATCTCGTAACGGAACCACAAAAGCATTTACGCCATAATCGTGATCGTTAATAATTAATTTAGCAAAAACGGTCGCCATTTGTCCGTGAACGGCCGCATTACCAATATATTCTTTTTGGGCGTTTTTATTTGGTGTATGAATCGTAAACGTTTGATCGTTATGATTGTAAGTTGCCGTAGTTTCTAAACCTTTTACGTTCGATCCGTGATGTGTCTCTGTCATGGCGAAACATCCGGGTAATTTTAGCGAACCTATATCTTTTAAATATTTAGCATAATGTTTTTCTGTTCCTAACGATTGTACGCTCATTCCCCACAATCCAAACTGAACGCCAAATTTTATCACCAAACTTAAATCGTGATAACTCAGGGTTTCCATAATCGCAAAATAATCGGCTATATTTTCGCCGCCGCCATATTGTTTTGGATATGCCATATTTCCGAGATTTTCTTCGGCGAGAATTTTACACCAGTTATAAACGGTTTGGCGATATACATTAATATCTGTTGAAGTTTCATAAGCAAATTCGGGTTTAGAAATAACCGCTTTTACTTTTTTGATAATCGGAGCTTGCTTACCGTCAAGAAGTTCTGTTATTTTTTGAATATCAAAATTACTTGTTGTTTGAGAATTGGCGGTAAAAGAATCGGCTTTTGTTTTAAAGTTCTCAATTACTTCTTCGCCTAAAACGCCCAGATCATTTTCGAGTTTTAAAAATTCCGGTTTTAGGTTCGAAATATCTACGTCTTTTTCTGAAAGTGCTTCTGCAATATCAAAAATCGATTTTATGGATGATTTATCTTTGATGCTTTTTTCAATATCCAATTTCCATTGTGAAAGTTCATTTCTCGCAGGCGGATTTGAAATATCTAATTTAGAAAGCAGCTGTTGTTTTTCTTCGGGCGAAAGCCAGGTTAATGTATTTATAAATTCCTGAATGGTCGTGAATTCTTTTTGGGTTAAAAGATCGTCTGACCATACTAAATAAAATAACGGAATGAAGGCTTGTAATTTGGTATTTTTCATAAGATTTGAATCTGGTTATTTGTTTTTTGTTTTCCACAGATTGTACAGATTATAAAGATTATTAAATTAAGTAATTAAAAAAAAATCCTTTAATCTGTGCAATCTGTGGCAACTTTTTTAAATGCATTATCGCATAAAAAAACAGAAATGAAAAATACTCATTCCTGTTTAAATATGCTGTTAAGATTCTGGTAATTTTATGAATGTTTTAGAAGAAGAGGTTCCCACAGATTGCACCTATTTAAATGATTTTTAAAATGTAATAAAAATTTAATTAAACACATAGAAACATAGATTTCATGTGTTTATAAAAAAGTAAATTAAAAAGAAACTAGTTTCTCACACATAGCTATGTTTGTTAATGCAAGTGAAACGCCTTTTTTAAGTCCAATAATTCTATGTTTCTATGTGTTAAAAAAACAATTACAGGCAACAATTTTAATAATCTTTTAAATCTGTGTAATTCGTGGCAAACAAAAAAATTAGCCACAACTTCCCGAATGTTCATCAAATGTCATTATTCATGAAATTTGACTATGTCAATTTGGAGTTTTCAGGTTCGTGAATTTGTGGCAAAAAGTTTAAATGTTTTTTGAAACTGGTGTATATCGCTGTTTTAATGCAAAAATATGGTGCGAGTTAAATACTATAACAGCCATAAAAATGATGCCGTAAGCTGTGATTTGTAATACGGTTATATTTTCGTGATAAACAAAAGTCGCTAATCCAAAGGCGATCATTGGGTTTATGTTCAATAACATGCCAACTGTTGATGAATTGATGCCGGAAAGTGCATATAAATTAAGAAACAACGGGAATATGGTAAACAAAATGGCAATGGTTTCGATACAGAAATAGAACTTAAACGCTGTTGGAACCGGACCGCTGTATGCCGGATAAAAAGGCAATAAAATCAGCGCCGCCAATGTGATATGAAATGTTAGGATTATAAATTTATCAAAACCTTTATTCACGCGCTGACTTACTAAATAACAGGCGTATGTAGACCCAATTATAATGCTGAAAACCATATCCATAATATCGGCATACGATAAAAGCAAACAGCCAGAAATACTTAATCCGACTGCGATCCATTGGGTTTTGCTTAGTTTTTCGTGCAGGATAAAATAAGCCAGTAATGTGGTTAAAATTGGGCAAACCAAATAGGCAAGCGATGTTGCTTTTACGCTAATATGGTTCATTACGTATATAAATGTAAACCAGTTTGCCATTAAAAAAACGCTTCCGCCAATGTTTAATAAAATGGCTTTTCGTTTTTCGGCTGTTGGTAAAGCTTTAAATATTTGAACTGTTTCTTTTAGCTTTTTTCTTTTAAATGCAAAAGCAATCAGTAACATTAAAATACTACAGCTAAAAACACGAAAGAATAAAATATCCAAGGAAGGATATTCATGTATTGGTTTTAAAACCAAACTAAAAAATCCCCAGATTACAAAACAGGTAATGGCAGCTATGTAGTATTTTGTTGTTTTCACGAATGTTGTTTTTGTTTAGTTTTTCTTATCAAAGCAAATTTCTATAAAATAAATAAGCAATACAGATACAGTTTTTGTAAATTGCACCATAACAGTTTTTTTTATGAGAAATTCAAATTACTTGTATCTGCAATTTGCTGACCGTATCGAAAAGCAAATTAAATCCGGCGTTTTATCTGTTGGTGATAAATTGCCGTCTATTCGTGAGGTTTGTGCCGAAACGGGCTACAGCATGAGCACGGTAAGCAAGGCGTATTATGAAGTCGAGAGCAGATCTTTGATTGAATCGAGACCGCAATCTGGTTATTATGTGAGCAATACGTCGGCAAGAATTATAACAGAACCTTCGCCGAGCAGTCCTGCATTAAAATCCTTAAATATTGATCGCGAGGATTTAATTGATCAGGTGTATCGTAATATGACGGATAAAAATATTACGATGCTTTCTTTGGGTTTTCCGGCGAATGAGCTTTTGCCCATTGCGAAATTAAATAAGGGAATTATTCAGGCGACGCGTCAATTACCAAATAGCGGAACGAGTTATGAGGAAGTGCAGGGAAATCTTAATTTAAGGAGAGAAATTGCGCGCTGGTCTTTTACCTGGGGCGGTTCGCTGACGGAAAATGATATTATTACAACTCCGGGTTGTACAAGCGCTATTTCGCATTGTTTGATGACGTTAACGAAACCGGGAGATACTATTATTACAGAAAGTCCGGCGTATTTTGGAATCTTGCAATTGGCAAAATCACTGGGCTTGTATATTATGGAATTACCCACAAATATGACTACGGGAATTGAACTTGATGCTTTAAAAAAGGCGCTTGCTACAAAAAAGGTAAAGCTTTGTTTGCTAATGAGTAATTTTAGTAATCCGTCTGGAAGCATGATGCCTGTTGAACATAAAAAAGAGGTGGTGAAACTGATGGAATTTTACGATATTCCGTTAATCGAAGATGATATTCACGGCGATTTGTACTTTGGCTCAAGCCGACCAACTAACTGCAAAACGTATGATGAAAGCGGGATTGTGCTTTGCTGCAGTTCTGTCTCTAAAACTTTGGCGCCGGGTTATCGCGTTGGCTGGGTTTCTCCGGGGAAATTCAAAAAACAAATCCTTCGAAATAAAATTTATCATACGCTCTCCTCGCCTACTATTACTCACGAAGTTGTGGGCGATTTTTTGAAAAACGGACGTTATGAAAATCATCTTCGAAAAATACGCCAAATCCTGAATCAAAATTGTAATAATTATATTAATACGGTTTTAGAATCGTTTCCGGAAGGAACAAAAGTGAGTCAGCCTCAAGGCGGTTTTTTTCTTTGGATTGAATTAGATAAAAATATCGATACGGCGGCTTTTTATCATTTGGCGATGAAACATAATATCAGTTTTGCGCCGGGAAGAATTTTCTCTTTTCAGGATCAGTTTTCAAATTGCATGCGACTGAGTTTTGGTTTGCCGTGGTCTAATGAATTGCGGCATTCGATACAAACGTTGGGGAAATTGCTTAAAACGTAGCGTTATTTTTTTTTACACGCCGATTGTCATTGCGAGGAACGAAGCAACCACACTATGTATAAACTTTTGTCGATTTAGCAAATGAGATTGCTTCGTTCCTCGCAAGGACAAAAAAAACCAGACAACACCAATAAAGGCATTGTCTGGCTGACAATTAAAAAGACCAAAACTAATTAAAGAACAAAGTACTCTTTTCCGGTAAGTGTTTTAGCTTCCGGTTTTAGGTCAAATTCTTTGATGATATCAAACTCAACCTGAAATTCGTTTAGCATTTGCATTAAATTCTTTTCAATTGCGTTTGCAATTGTGGTAACAGGCGTATCTGTTGGTCTGTTTTCGAAAGGATCCTGCAAGTGGATTGCCATTTTTTCGATCAAAAAGAAGGTTCCTCCAATAATTGTAATTAACGGAATTGCAAACCAGCTTAATAAATCGATTAATCCAAAAGGCAATAAAATAATAAACAAACACAATGTCATTCTGATATACATACTGTATGTTGTTGGAAAAATGGTGTTTTTAATACGCTCACATTTTCCCATTGCATCACATAATCTGGTCAAAGTATTATCAATTTCTACTTGTTGATACGTATTAAAACGCTTGTCTTTTTTGGCGTTTCTTAAATCTCTGGCGTGCAATAAAAGTATCGCATTTGGAATATTCTGATGGTTTTTTACAAAATTCAGTTCTTCTTCGCTAATAAAATTTTTAATTGGTTTTATGGCATCTTTATTTCGCAAAGCCTGCCCTAAACTGTAACACCAAGCGATTTGTCTTTTGGTGAAATTTTCTTTGAAATCATTTGCTTCTACCGAAAAATTAGGGTCTTTATAAAACGTTAATACTTGTCTAATCAGCGTTCTGGATTCATTTACAATTGATCCCCAAATAATTCTTGCTTCCCACCATCTGTCATAAGCCTGATTTGATTTGAAGGCAAGTAATAGAGATATAATTGTTCCTACCATTGTGGGAATAGCAATTGGAATATCTACTGAAATATTGATGAAATAATGGTGAAAAATTTCAAATAATATGGTGTAAGCCATTACAAGACCTAATTCCACTTTAATTTTTCCGAGAACGTACCTCATTGGAATTCTTTTCTTTAATAACATATTTTTAATTTTAAATTTAAACTTATTTTATTTTTGAAGGAATTAGTTTTATGCCAATTCTTCGTAAAGTGATAAAACAGGAAGTCCCAATTTATCGCTGCTGTTTTCTTTTTTTGTTTTTTTGAATTTGATTTTTTCGCCTTTACGGGTTTCTACCAATAAATCAATATCATATTTTGAAATTGCTTCTGATAAATAAGGTGCAAATTCTTCGTAGTTATCATCAAAATTGGCTGTTTGGCTCACAATTTCATACGAGAAGTTTTGACTCAAAAACTGCTGAACATCTTTTACATGCATATTTGCTTTTGCATTTTCAATGTAAAGTGCTTTATTAAAATCGTCTTTACTTAATTCAGTTCCTAAATGTAAAATTGGTCCTTTTTGATTGGTTGTTAATTTTACTAAATATTGATGAATTCGTTTTGTTTCCTGTTTGTACGACTGCGTCAGAATGATCAGTTTTACATCAAAAGCTTCAATAATTCCTTTAAAAATTGGGGCAGAAACTCCGTATTGATTGTGAACTTTTATTTTACAGTTTGGAGTATGTTCAATAATGTATCGGCAGGTTTCAAGAATTTCTTCCTGACTTGCTGTTAGGCTTACTTTCATTTCACGTAAAAATTGTGAAGCCGAAAATGTATCGGGTGTATCAGAAACCAACATTAATATAATCTCGCAATTGGTGTTTTTTGCCTGATTAATTGCCGATTTTACAGCGCTGATTGTATCTTGTTCTAAAGTGGTGGGTATCAGAAAATTTTTCATATGTATAATCGTTTAGTTTATACATACAAAATAACGCTGCGTAAATTAGAAGGATCTTAATCTAAAATTAGAATTTCCTAAGATTCAACATTAGAATTTTTAATGTTGGCTTTTTTAGAATTATTTTTCTTAAAAACAATGGTTACAATTGTTCCTTTATTTTGTTCTGATTGTACTTGTATTTCACCATCATGCATTCGGATAATTTTAGAAGCTAAAGGAAGTCCTAAACCGTAACCATTATATTTAGCGGCAATTTTCCCTCTAAAGAAAGGTTCATATAAATGCGGAATATCCTCTGGCGGAATTCCAATTCCGATATCGTTAATGGAGATTTTAATCCATTCATTAGTAGCCGAAAGTGTTACAAAAACCTCGTTATTATCTGAGTATTTTACGCCGTTTGTAATGATATTATTAATGGCTAATTCTAAAAGTGGTTTATTGCACGGAATTAAAAATAAATTAGAATCTTTTGGGGCAAAATTCATTTTGATACTCACGCGGTTATCAGGATAAATTTTATCCAAATCTGATTTTACTTCCATTAATAACTCGTCGATTCTGGCAATATCCAAAACTTGTTTTTTACCGTCGTAACCCGTTTGGGTTAATTTCAGCAAGCTTTCGGTTAAATTTCCTAATCTTGAAGCCTGACCATAAATATTCTGTAATGATTCGATGTATTCCGGAATTTGTCTTTCTTTCAAAAGCATAATTTCAGACTCGGCAATAATAGTTGTAATTGGCGTTTTTAATTCGTGAGAAGCATTATTAATAAAGTTTGCCTGAATTTCAAATGAAGTTTCTAATCGATCCAGCATATCATTAAATGTATGTGTAAGATCTGAAATTTCATCTGAGTTTTTTACTTCCGGTAATCTGTTATGCAGGTTTGAAGCACTAATTCTATTTACTTCTTTTGTAATTCTCGCTACCGGATTAATAACGCGCTTTGCCAGAAAACGACCTAAAAAGAATGCGAGAAGTATAAATCCTATTCCTCCAAAAAATAAAATTTTGACAATATAAACTGTTGTTGTTTTTCCACGGCGATCTCGTGCGCCAACAATTACAATGTATTTCTGATTGTTTTCGGTAAAAACCTGACCTAAATAATATTTGCTGTTAATTTCAAAATAGTCTTTTCCTGTTTCAAGAATATTAGAATAAAATGAATTGGGCAAATTTAAATTGGTATTGTAATCAAAACTATTGGCGCTGTTTATTTTAAGAACATATTCTTCTTCTTCAATCAGTTCCTCCAGTCCGTTTTTTTTAAGATTACTGTAGTATTTTATTTTTTCCGGATCTTCCTGAAAGTGAATAGAAGCTACAATTTTTGCCCTGTCTTCTAATCGTTTTAAGAAATGATACCTGTTGTTTTCACGAAACAATACAAATACTATAATACACAATAACAGCGTACTAAACGTAGAAAGAGCAACATAAGTAAAAGTAATTTTTTTTCTTATATCCATTTTATGGCTGTATAACGTAACCTAAACCTTTCATGGTATGAATAAGTTTGGTTGTAAATGGTTTGTCTATTTTTTTTCTTAAATAATTGATGTAAACATCCACAACATTGGTGTTCATATCAAAATTAATGTCCCAGACATTGTCTAAAATCTGGTCTCTGGATACAATTCTGCCTGTATTTTTGGCTAAATAATACAAAAGTTTAAACTCTTTGGCGGTTAAAACAATCGATTCTCCATCCCGTTTTACCGTTTTGCCTTTGCTGTTTATTTCTAAATCGCCAATTACTATTGTATCTACTTTTTCGGTTTCCTGATTGGCTCTGCGGTTTAGCGCATTTACCCGTGCGTCAAGTTCTCCAAATTTAAAGGGTTTAACCAAATAATCATCGGCACCGGCGTTAAGTCCTGTTACAATATTTTCTGAAGTTCCAAGAGCGGTTAAAAGCAAAATGGGAACAAAATTTTTATCGTCACGTAATCTTCTGCAAATTTCGATTCCGTTAATATCCGGCAGCATTACATCTAAAATTACTACATCAAAAGTATAATTCTGAATCATTTCCAATGCCGTTTTACCATCAAGCGCAACGCTGACATCGTTGTTGTTTTCAGCAAAACCTTTACGTAAAATAGATAAGAGATTTGGTTCGTCTTCGACTATAAGTAATTTCATTTTAAAATGTATTGTTAACAAAAATAGCGATTGAGTTTAAAATATAAATCATCATAATTTAGAATTATGAATTTATTATGAAGAAAACATTTTTCACATATAAAAAATGAACTTACTCCATTAAAGTTAGTAAAAATTCGTTTCTCACACATAGCTATGTTTATTAAAACAAGTGAAATGCCTTTACTAAGTTCAGCAATGCTATGTTTCTATGTGTTAAAACAAATAACCTAACGTTTAAAGTAATCGCTTTTTAGAATGTTTCTCCGGCATTTAAATAAAAACCTTTTGACTGATTTCCCCAGGCATAATCTGCAATTAGATTTGTTCTTGTATTTTTGTCGATTAAAATTCGCAAACCAATACCTGCTGCGGGCTGAATTGAACTGAATAGTTTTGTATTCGTTTCCGGATTACTTGTCGTTACAAAATTGGTAAAAACAGTTCCGCTTAACATTTGATTACAGGTTATCGGGAACCTAAATTCTGTCGCCAGATAAACCAAATTTGTTCCTCTAAATAATCCCTGCGTATATCCTTCTCCGCTCCTGCTGCGCTGATCCCAGCCAATTGCTGGCAGGTTTAAATAAGGCACTTTTCCTCTGGTTACAAATTGTCCATAAGTCCAAATCGCTAAAATATAACGTTCATTTTTTTGAGAAAGCGGAATAAAATTACGATATTCTGTATATAAAACATTGCTATAACGCTGATTATTAAACAATACAGGATTAAAACGATAATTTATATTGGCAAACCAGCCATGAGTTGCATTTACCTGATTGTCTCTGGAATCGTATACTAAATTAAGGCTCATCCCCGTTAAAAAATATTCGAGATTATCAAATCCGTATTTTTGACTGTAATCGTAATGGTAGGTAAACTTTTGATTTTCAACATCAAGTTCTTTATCAAAAATTTTAGAATACCAATCGATATTTACACCACCGCCAACATAAAAGTTCTTTTTTACTTCGAAAGAAGCGGTTTGATGAAATTTAAAATAATTATAATCCATTGGCTGTGCGAGAGAATCAAGGCTAAATCCCGGATCCTGATTTCGCTTACGCGGAATAATATTAGTTCCAAGTCCGTAATTTGGCTGCGAAAAAATATACAATCGATAATCTCCGCTTAGAAATATTCTATTGTTTTTTAATAAAATATTGTTTTTGACGTTTACCAGCCATTGATTTTTTACGGTATAGGTTATACCCAGATTAGCTATCGAATACTTATCTGCTTTTTGTTTTCCTTTGAAAGTATATTGGGCAACAGCACCAAAGAAAAAGCCTGTCGCCGGTTGCGTACCAATTGCGGGAATAATTAGAAAGAAGCTGTTTTTAATAGGTTTAACGACATAAACAGAATCTTTCTTTTTAAAGATTTCTAATATTGTTTTGGGCGGGCAAATTTCTGAAGAAATGGAATCATTTTGGGCAATCATGGCAAAGGAAATAAAAAACAGCAACCCAAAGATTTTATATTTTTTTTGAAAGACATTATTTTTTAAAAAATTTACCATTTTTAAAGTCTTATTTTTTTGGAATAATAATCAATCCTAATGTAAATATATAGCTAATTTTCAGTATTTTACATTAATAAATTTATAAAATATATTTTCAATTCATTTAAATTCCAAAAAATAGATGTGTAAAAAGTCTTAAACTATCTTGCTTAATTATTACCTTTTCGCTCTCAAATAAAGATTAAAAATAACATTGAAAAAAGAGTCTGAATATTTCCTTGATAAAGAATACACTACCAAAACTTATGGCAGAGATGATCTTAATTTTAAGGATTTTGAATGTTGTATTTTTAATAATTGTAATTTTTCTGCCTGCACTTTTCTCGCAGTCACTTTTATTGATTGCGTTTTTAATGACTGCATTTTTAATGAAGCAAAAATTAATTACGTGGCTTTTAGAACGGCTACTTTTAATCGATGTGAAATTAAAGAAGTCAATTTTGCCATGTGCGACAAATTAATTTTTGAAGTTCATTTTTACGATTGCATTCTTGATTTTTCGAAGTTTTATACTTTAAAAATCAAAGGGACAACTTTTAATACTTGTAGTTTAGTTGCTGTCGATTTTATGGCTACAGATCTTACAAGTGTGCTTTTTGACAATTGCGATTTGTACCGCTCAGAATTCGACAAAGCCATCGCCAACAAAGCCGATTTTAAAACGAGTTATAATTATACAATCGATCCATCTAAAACTAAACTTAAAAAGGCTGTTTTTGCTTTGAAAGAAGTAAAAGGGTTGCTATTTAAGCATGATGTTGTTGTGACTTAGAAAAATAAAAAAAGCCAGTTTAAAACTGGCTTTTGTGTTATTATATTTTTTGTTTGGGAATTTATCCTACTATAACGTCTCTTTTCATGATAAATAATTTTAAATTAATTATAGAACAATATTATTGAATATTTAAGCCATAAGCAAGTTTAATGTGTTAAAACTTATGCAACATCCAGGTTGTCTCCTGACTTGAACTTTTTTGTCGTAATAACATCTTTCGAATAAAAATCTTTTACAAATACATCTGTAAAACCAGATAGTGAATGTTTTGCAATTACTGTTAATCGAATATAAGATGACGCATCGCTCCAATTTAATTCTATATCTTCAATTGTACGTACTCGCATAGCGTGAAGGCTATTTGTATCATTCTTTTTTTTGTATGGAATATATGAAATGAAATTCTCTTTTAATTCAATGTCTTTTCCCTGAATATTCATCCCGCCAACACCGCCAACCTGTTTATAAAAAGTAGGTTCAATTCTTATATCAAATATTTCAGAATTAGTTTTATTTATAAATTTAAAAAAGTAATTGGTTTGCCCTTCAAAAGTAACTTTACTTATATGTGAAGATATTTCTATTTTTACTCTTTTTCGATTCAGGAAATACATCAAAAATAAATAGGATGAAATTATTCCTGTAAAAATACTTATTATGGTTCCAAAGAATATTTCTGCCATTTTTAATTGCTTATCCAACAAAGATAATTAAAAATTTAACAAGTAAAAATTTACTTTAAATTTTCTTCTCCATAACATAATCTTCCATTAAATAACCGTTCCCGATTTCGATATTTACTTCATCGACAACTTCAAAACCTATTTTTTTATAGAAGCTTAAAGCCGAATTAAATCGGTTTACGTTTAAGGATAAAACTTTTGAATTGTTTTCTAAAGCCATTTTTGCAATAGCATTAATTACTTTTTTCCCGATTCCTTTTCCTTGTGTTTCCGGTAAAAGATATATTTTATGAATTTTGGTTGTATTTTCTTCTTTATAATTATGTTCGATTCCGATAAACCCAATGTTAGTTTTATCTTCATAAATCATATAAAACAATTGTTCTTTTTTATTGTATTGATCGGTTAAAGCTTCATCAGAATAAAAAAGATCTAACATATAATCCAATTGCTCTTTTGACAGAATTTCACCGTACGTAATTGGCCATGTTATATGTACTATATTCTGAATTAGCTTAATATCGTTTATTGTTGCTTCTGAAATTGTAATCATTTTTATTTTAAAATGCTTTTATTAATTGGTAAAAATTTGATTTTCCTGCTCGCTTACTCTTATAAAAGTGGTGCGTTTGGTTAGTTCTTTTAATCGAGAAGCGCCCACATAAGTGCAAGTACTTCTTAAACCGCCCAGAATATCTAATACTGTATTGATAACATTTCCTCTAAAAAGAACTTTTACCGTTTTACCTTCGCTCGCTCTGTATTCTGCAACGCCACCAACATGTTTGTCCATTGCTGTTGTGGAGCTCATACCGTAAAATTGTTTGAATTTTTCGCCGTTAATTTCGATCAATTCTCCTCCGCTTTCAGTATGTCCGGCTAACATTCCACCTAACATTACAAAATCTGATCCTGCGCCAAAAGCTTTGGCTACATCGCCTGGCGTACTACAGCCACCGTCGCTTATAATGTGTCCGCCTAAACCGTGAGCGGCATCGGCACATTCTATAATTGCAGAAAGCTGCGGATATCCAACTCCGGTTTTTACACGTGTTGTACAAACTGAACCCGGTCCAATTCCTACTTTTACAATATCGGCTCCAGCCAATAATAATTCTTCGACCATTTCACCAGTAACAACATTTCCTGCAATAATAACTTTATCAGGATATTGCTTTCGGGTTTGTTTTAAGAACTGTACAAAATGCTCTGAATATCCATTGGCGACATCTATACAAATGAATTTAAGTAATGGATTTTCTGTAATTATTTGACCTATTTTTGCGAAATCTTCTTTTCCTGTTCCTGTGCTAATCGCAATATAATTGTAAAAATCCGGTGTAACTTTATCTAAAAAAGTTTTCCATTCTTGTGGTGAATAATGTTTATGAATGGCTGTAAAAAGTTTTTCTTTGGCGAGAACTTCTGCCATTTCAAAAGTCCCGACAGTATCCATATTTGCAGCCATAATCGGAATTCCTGTCCAATTTGTAGTGCTGTGTAAAAATTTAAAATTTCGTTCTAAGGAGACTTCAGATCTACTTTTTAATGTTGATCTTTTTGGGCGAATCATTACATCTTTAAATCCTAATTTCAGATCAGTTTCTATTCTCATTATTTTAAGTTTTTCGTTACTCTCAAATATAAGGAATTTTAAATTTTAGATTGCTGATTTTAGATTTTAGATTGTTAAAACTTTGAGGTTATTTTGAACGCGGATGAGGCTGATTCGCTATCGCGAAAACGCGGATTTTAAACGGATTTTTTTTTGATTAGACTGAAAACAAATAACTTTCTAATTGGAGCGCGTTTCGACTCCGCTCAACGTGACAAAACTGAGACTGAAAACTGTTACTGAGACTGAAAACTGTTACTGAACTGAGACTGAAACTGAAAACTGAAAACCGAGACTGAAAACTAAAAAACTACCCGTGAATCGTCTCTCCTTTTCCGTAGTTTGTGATTATCGATTCTTCGTAGGCTAGCCATTCTCTCCAGCGTTTTTCGACGTCGATTCCTACTCCGTATTTTCTGGCGTAAGTAATAAAAGTAACATAATGTCCGGCTTCGCTTTCCATTAATTCTCTGTAGAAAACTGCCAATTCTTCGTCCTGAATATTTTCTGATAAAACTTTGAAACGTTCACAGCTTCTGGCTTCGATCATGGCTGAGAATAATAATCTTTCGACAAGACCTGAAACACGGCTTCCGTCGCCGCTTTTCTTCATATAAAGATAAAGTTCGTTTACGTAATCGTCTTTGCGTTCGCGTCCTAATTTTAATCCTCTTTTGATAATGATATTGTGAACTTGCTCAAAATGGTCGATTTCTTCTTTGGCTAAAGCCAATAAATCTTTGACCAAATCCTGATGTTCTGAGTTATTGGTGATAATCGTTATCGCGTTTGTTGCTGCTTTTTGCTCGCACCAAGCGTGATCTGTCAGGATTTCTTCAATATTTTTTTCTACAATATTTACCCATCTTGGATCTGTTGGTAATTGTAATCTTAGTACGCCCATTCTTATAAGTCTTAAAGTTGTAAAGTCGAAAGTTGTAAAGTCAAAAAAAGTCGAAGATCAAAACTAAAATAGAATTTCACATTCCATTCCAAGACTTTCGACCTTCGACTTTAAGACTTTATGACTAATATTTAGTATACGAAAATAGGTCTTTCGCTCATCATTTCGTTCACTTCGTTTGCTACTTCTTCGATAATTGCTTCATTTGTGTGATCAGCAAGTACTTTATCGATTAAAGCTACGATAGTTTCCATATCTTCTTCAACTAAACCACGAGTTGTGATTGCAGCTGTTCCTACACGAATTCCTGAGGTGATAAATGGTGATTTATCATCAAACGGAACCATGTTTTTATTTACTGTAATTTCTGCTTTTACTAATGCATTTTCTGCTTCTTTACCAGAAATATTTTTGTTTCTTAGGTCAATAAGCATCATATGGTTATCAGTTCCTCCAGAAATAATTTTATATCCTCTTTTTACAAAAGCATCTGCCATTGCATTTGCATTTTTTTGTAATTGCATTGCATAAGTAAAGAACTCATCTTTAAGCGCTTCACCAAAAGCTACTGCTTTAGCAGCAATAATGTGCATTAAAGGTCCGCCTTGATTTCCCGGAAAAACAGCAAGATCCAATAAAGATGACATCATTCTGATTTCTCCTTTTGGAGTTTTTAATCCTTGTGGATTTTCGAAATCTTTCCCCATCAAAATCAAACCTCCACGTGGTCCACGCAACGTTTTGTGTGTTGTTGTAGAAACGATATGACAATGTGGAATTGGATCATTCATTAATCCTTTTGCAATTAAACCTGCCGGGTGAGAAATATCTGCAAACAAGATTGCTCCTACGCTGTCAGCGATTTGTCTGAAACGCTCAAAATCCATATCACGAGAATAAGCCGAAGCTCCTGCGATGATTAATTTTGGCTGCTCTTTTGTTGCAATTTCCTGAATTTTATCATAATCTAAACGACCGGTTTCTGCATCTACACCGTAAAAAACAGGACGGTATAAACGACCTGAAAAGTTTACCGGAGAACCGTGAGTTAAATGCCCACCGTGAGATAAGTCGAAACCTAAAATAGTATCACCAGGATTTAAACAAGCGTGATAAACTGCTGTGTTTGCCTGAGAACCTGAGTGTGGCTGTACGTTTGCATATTCAGCACCAAATAATTCTTTGGCTCTGTCTATTGCAATTTGCTCAATTACGTCAACTACTTCGCAACCGCCGTAGTATCTTTTGCCTGGATATCCTTCAGCATATTTATTAGTTAAAACAGAACCGGCTGCTTCCATTACTTCATCACTTACAAAATTCTCAGATGCGATAAGTTCTAATCCGTGAATCTGTCTGTCTTGTTCCTCTAGTATAAGGTCAAAAATTTGTTCGTCGCGTTGCATTTTTTCGTTTTTCGTTAATTTCCTGCAAAAATACAAAAAAACGTTTGTCATACAGTTAGATTATGATATATTTGACAAGTAATTTTTCAACAAATAATTAACATTCACATGCCAATAACCGCCAACGATACTAAAAGAAAATCATGGTTAGAAGTACCAGAAAATAGTGACTTCCCTATTCAGAATATTCCTTTCGGTGTTTTTCTTACTAAAGAAAATGTCGTTACCGTAGGAACACGAATTGGCGATTACGCCATAGATTTAGGGGCTTTACAACAATTAAACTATTTTGAAGGAATAGATTTAACCGATGATATGTTCATGCAGGACACGCTTAATGATTTTATTTCTGATGGGAAAAAAACATGGCGTTTAGTGCGAAATCGTATCGCTGAGATTTTCGACGAAACCAACCCAAAACTTAGAGATTCAACAAAAGACAGAGATATTGTTATTTTTAAAATCGATGATGTTGAGATGCAATTGCCTGTTTTAATTGGTGATTATACTGATTTTTACTCCAGCAAAGAGCATGCAACTAACGTAGGAAAGATGTTTCGCGATCCTGAAAATGCTTTATTACCAAACTGGTTACATATTCCGGTTGGATATCACGGAAGAAGCTCTACTATTGTTCCGTCAGGGATTCCGGTTCACAGACCAATGGGACAAACTTTGCCGGCGGGAGAAAAATATCCTGTATTTGGACCGTCCCGTTTAGTAGATTTTGAATTGGAGACCGCCTTTATTACAACTGATGTTAATATAATGGGAGAAAATATACCAACTTACGAAGCTGAGGATTATATTTTCGGAATGGTTTTATTGAATGACTGGAGCGCACGCGATATTCAAAAATGGGAATATGTGCCTCTTGGACCATTCTTAGCGAAAAACTTTGCAACTTCAATTTCACCGTGGATTGTAACTATGGATGCTTTGGAACCTTTTAGAACTAAAGGTCCTAAACAAGATCCGTCACCGCTTCCGTATTTACAGACTAAAGGTAAAAAAGCGTTTGATATTCATTTAGAAGTTTCGATACAACCTGAAAATCAAGAAGAAACTATTGTTTCTAAATCGAATTTCAAATATTTATACTGGTCAATGGCGCAGCAATTAGCGCACCATACTTCAAACGGATGTCGCATAAATTCTGGCGATATGATGGGTTCAGGAACTATTTCCGGTCCAACTCCGGATAGTTTTGGTTCTATGTTAGAATTAACCTGGGGCGGACAAAATCCTTTAAAATTAAAAGACGGAAGTGAACGTAAATTTATTGAAGATAATGATACTGTAATTATAAGAGGTTTCTGCGAAAGCAATGAAGTACGTATTGGTTTTGGTGAAGTTGCCAGCCAATTATTACCTCCTTTTATCAGACCGTGAAGAGAAAAAAAATAGGTTAATTGTTAATCTATATAAATAAAAAAAGCTTGTTAGTTTCGTACTAACAAGCTTTTTTTTATTGTCATTTCGACGTAAGGAGAAATCGCACACGTAACTCTACAAAGATTGGCGACATACTTTGCGGAATTTCTAGTGCGATTTCTCCTCCGTCGAAATGACAAATAGTCGATTAAGCCGGAATCTGTTGACTCAAACAATGTAATGTTCCAAATCCCCAGATGAAATCGATACAGCTTATTCCGATTACTTCTCTGTCCGGGAAACATTCTGAAAGTATATTTAATGCTACTCGATCGTTGCTGTCATTGAATGTTGGTACCAAAACACAATTATTAAGAATTAAGAAATTAGCATAACTTGCCGGCAATCTTAAATCTTCAAAATCTACACGTTTTGGCATTGGCAACGCTACAATTGTTGGCGATTTTCCGTCTTCTAATTTTGCGTTTTGTAAACGTTTCAAATTATCCTGCAATGGTTTGTAATTTGAATCATTTTTGTCTGTTTCTACAATTGTTACGATTGTATCTTCATTTATAAATCGGCATAAATCGTCGATATGTCCGTGAGTATCATCACCTTCAATTCCGTCTCCAAGCCAAATTACATTGGTAACTCCAAGATATTCTTTAAAAACAGCTTCGTAATCTTCTTTTGTAAAACCTGAATTTCTAACCTGAATTGTTGGATGCATCAAACATTCTTCAGATGTTAATAATGTTCCTTTTCCGTTTACATCAATTGCACCGCCTTCTACAATTACCGGTTTTCCTTTATACATTACCTGCGTAAGCGGAACATCAATAAAATCAGCTACTTTTGAAGGTACAAATTTGTCTAATTGATAGTTTTTATATTTTGCCCATCCATTAAAATTAAAGTTTAATGCTTCTCTTTTTGAACCATTTTTTACAATAATTGGTCCTGAATCGCGCATCCAGCTTCTGTTTGTTTTATGAATGATATAAGAGATATTTGCACTATTTACACGAGCACTTTCAAGCATTCCTGCTACTTTTTCTTTTAGTTTTTCATCGGCTACGACCAAAAAAACAGTTTCAAAAGTGGCTACTTTTTTAATAAATTCTACAAAAGCCCATTGAATTGCTTCGTATTTTCCCGGCCAATCGTTTCCGTTATGCGGAAAACACAATACAATTCCTTGTTGCTTCTCCCATTCTGCCGGAAATCTTCTATTATTTGTGGTCATAAAAAAGTTTCTAAATTAAAGTGTACAAAGATAAACATTCGCAAGGATTATAAAATACTATAAAAGGCTTCAAATCTTTATTTGTAGAAATATCTTCTAAAAATTAAGTTAAAGATTAAATAATGAAGCCTTAATATACACTCCATTATCGCTAATTACTTTTGGCAAAACTAAAAACTAAAATAATATGAAAAAATTAAGTCTTTCATTATTAGCATTAATGACAATTTTTGCAAGTTGTAATAATGACGATAATACTAACAACGAAGAACCGGAAGTTGTTGTAAATGAAAATCCTGCTACTTTTAAAGAAATTGGTTCTATAACTATTGGCGGAGAAGCAGCGGCAGAAATTTCGGCTTATGATGAAAAAACTAAAAGATTATTTACTGTAAACAATAGCGGAACAAATCAAATTGATGTAATTGATATTTCTGATCCGACAAAACCAACTAAAATTGGTAAAATAGATTTAACGCCTTACGAAGGTGCTTCAAACAGTGTTTCTGTTTTTGACGGAAAATTGGCTGTTGCTTTAGAATCAACTGTTAACAAACAAGGAAACGGAAAGGTTGTTGTCTTTAATACTTCTGATTATAGCTTAATTAAACAAGTTACTGTAGGCGCTTTGCCTGATATGATTACTTTTTCGCCTGACGGAAAATATATCATGACGGCTAATGAAGGGGAGCCAAGTACTGATTATTTGCAAGATCCAAACGGAACAATTTCTATTATAGATGTAGCTAATAACTATACGGTTACAACTTTAGATTTTGCTTCTTTTAGCAATCAGGCAACGACTTTGCAAAAAGATGGTTTCAGAGTTTCGAAATTTGCAAAAAGTTTTGCTCAGGATATTGAGCCGGAATATGTAACTATTTCTGACGATTCTAAAACGGCTTGGGTTACTTTGCAGGAAAATAACGGTGTTGCAAAAGTAGATTTAACGTCAAAAACGATTACGGCTATTTATCCTTTAGGTTTTAAAGATTATAATACTGCTGATAATGCAATTGACGTAAGCGATAAGGATGATAAAGTTGCTTTTAATCCGTGGAAAGTAAAAGGTATGTTTATGCCGGATGCGATTAGTCATTTTTCTGCAAATAATGTTCCTTATTTTGTTACTGCAAATGAAGGTGACACGAGAGAATATACCGCTTATACTGATTTTACAAGAATGAAAGATATGAAGCTGGACGCTACTGTTTTTCCTGATGCTGCAACTTTAAAATTAGAAACAAATTTAGGAAGATTAAATCTTGTTAATGATATGGGTGATACTGACGGAGACGGAGATTTAGATGAAATGGTTTCTTTTGGAGCTCGTTCTTTTACAATATGGAATGGAAACACTGGAAAAATTGTTTATGACAGTAAAAATGATGCTGACAAGAAAACCAATGAATTGGGAACTTATGATGACAAACGCAGCGATGACAAAGGTTCTGAGCCAGAAGCTGTTGTTGTTGTTAAAATGGGAAATCAAAATATATTGTTTGTTGGTTTAGAAAGATCTGATGCTTTTATGACTTATGATGTAACAAATCCTGCTGCACCTCAATATTTACAAACTGTAAAAACAGGTGATGCGCCGGAAGGAGTTTTATTTATTCCTGCTTCAAAAAGTCCAACGAAAAGAAGCTTACTTGTTGTAAGCAGCGAAGGTGATGGAAGTATTAAAATTTACCAACCGGATTTGAAGTAATTTTCATTTTCAAAATATCAAAAAAGGGACAAGTAATATTGTCCCTTTTTTTGTTTTTCTTACAATTTTAGATTTTTTTAACTTATTCTCATAAAAATCAGCCAAAAGATGGAAATTATATAATATCTACAGTTAATCTATGGAACCCGATTGGATATCATTAGTTTTAAGTTTGTTCTAAGTTTAAAAACTTACAAAATCAAATTTAAATAATAAGATATCATGAAAAAGAAATTAGCGTCCGTATCACTTTTGTTACTTGCATTTGCTGCAAATGCACAAAATATGGCAACCACATCTACTCAACCTTCTGTTGACAAACCTGATTATAATAAATGGTCTATCGAACTAAATGGTGGTGTTAACAAACCACTTAGAGCAATTACTCCTGGGTATTCTACTGAATCAGTTAGTCCTTTTCACGCAGATTTAGGTGTAAGATATATGTTTAATCCTAAATTTGGTTTGAAACTGGATGTTGGATACGATCAATTTCAGGAACGAAATGATACTCCGGAGTTCGACAGTAAATATTACAGAGCAAGTTTACAAGGGGTTATTAATCTTGGAAGAGCTTTAAACTTTGAAACCTGGACAAATACTTTTGGTTTATTAGCACATGGTGGATTTGGTGTTTCTCAATTAAGTTCTGATGAAGGTTTTGATGGAAAAGATTACATGGCACACGGAATCGCGGGTTTAACAGGACAAGTTAGATTAAGCAACAGAATTGCTTTAACCGGAGATCTTACCGGTATTGTTAACGGAAGACAAAACCACAACTTTGATGGTCAGGCAACAACAACTACTGGCTCATTAGATGGTGTTTTATTAAATGCTTCTGTTGGTTTGACTTTTTACTTAGGTAAAAATACAAAACATGCTGACTGGTATTCTGAAGAAAATGAAAGATTAAATAAATTAGAAGACAGAGTTACAACTATCGAAACTAATCTTATTGATACTGATAAAGATGGTGTTGCCGATTTGTATGATTTAGAACCAAATACTGTTTCTGGTGTTGCTGTTAATACAAAAGGACAATCTATTGATAATAATCAAAATGGTGTTCCTGATGAATTAGAAAGCTATTTAGAGAAAACTTATGTTCAAAAAGGCAGCCAAACTGCTACAAACAGTACTGTTGAAGAATTAATTAATGGTGGATATGTAAATGTTTACTTTGATTTCAATTCATCAAAACCAACAAATGCTTCTTTATCAGGTGTTGATTTCTTAGTGAAATATTTGAAAAACAATCCGGGTAAATCTGCAGATATTATTGGATATTCTGATGAAATTGGAACTTCAAACTATAACACTGAATTATCAAGAAAAAGAGCTGAAGCTGTAAAATCTGTTGCTATAAATGCCGGAATTGATGCTTCAAGATTGAATGTAATTGCTAACGGTGAAGATACTTCTGTGAATAAGAATTCTAAAGAAGCCCGTCAAATCGTGAGAAGAGTTACTTTTAAAGTGAAATAAATATTGATCACAATATAAAAAAGGCTGTTTCAAATATTTGAAACAGCCTTTTTGTTTTATATAAATCTACTAAAATTAGTCAATTGCTCTTTTTGTAATATCTCCAAATGCATCGATTCTTCTGTCTCTGAAAAATGGCCAGTTCTGACGTACATTTTCTTGTAAATCCAAATCTACTTCGGCAATTAGAATTTCTTCTTTATCGTGAGATGCCTGAGCTAAAATTTCACCTTGCGGACCTGCTATAAATGAAGCTCCCCAAAACTGAATTCCATCAGTTCCTTCAATATATTGTTCTAAACCAATTCGGTTTGCAGCAGCTACGAAAACTCCATTTGCAACCGCGTGACCTTTCATAACATTCATCCACGCGCCATATTGATTTTCTCCGTATTGTTCTTTTTCTTTTGGATGCCATCCAATTGCTGTTGGATAAAATAAAACTTCGGCACCTTTTAAGGCTGTAATACGAGCTGCTTCCGGATACCATTGATCCCAACAAATAAGTGTACCAATTTTTCCTTTTTTAGTTTCGATCGCCTTAAAACCTAAATCACCAGGAGTAAAATAGAATTTTTCGTAGAAGTGCGGATCGTCCGGAATATGCATTTTACGATACAATCCGGCTTCTGTTCCATCTGTATCGATAATGTAGGCGCTGTTATGATAAATTCCTGCCATTCTTTTTTCGAAGAAAGGAACAATAATTACAACTCCTAATTCTTTTGCCAATTCACTAAAAGCAATAAATGAAGTACTGTAAAGTGGTTCTGCCAATGCAAAATTATCTACATCTTCACTTTGGCAAAAATAATGGCTGCTATATAATTCAGGCAGCAAGATTACCTCTGCTCCTTTATTGGCAGCGTCTCTTACCCAGCTGATACATTTTTTAAGATTATTTTCGGCTACATCGTTAAGGTTTAACTGAACGACTGCTATTTTATATTTTCTTTTCGGCATGACTTAAAATTTAGAGTGCAAAAATAGTAATTTTTAGAGGAATGACAATAAATCTGTTTTGAGATTAAAATGAAAAAAGAGCCTAATTGGCTCCTTTTATAATTGTGTCCTAGAATCTCGTTTAACAGAAATTATTTTAATAATATAAATAATCAGATCTTCTTCTCTATATAAAATTTTATAATTTCTAACAATAATTCTTCTATACTCCGATTCAATTTCATCTTTTTGATACTGTTCATTAAATTGTATTTTGGCAGTAACTTCTAAAATATCGTTTTTAAAATTGTGCGCTCCCTGAATTGATTTTTCTTTATAATAGTTAAAAATACTTTAACTGATCTTTCGCTAAACTTGTCCAAATTATCTTTTTAGCTTCACTCATTACCAATTCTCAGATTCTCTTTCTAAATCTTCCTGCGAAATCACATTGCCGTTTTTAATATCTAATTCTGCCTTTGCCAATTCCTCTTTATAAACAGCTCTTGTAATTGGTTTTCCATCGACTGAAAAAGCAACTATTTCTTCTTCCTGATAACTTTCAATTACAGCCTTTACAACTTTTAAAAGGCGTTCATCTGCAACATTTATATATTCTAAAACACTCTCTCTTAATTCTAAAGCTCCCATAATTATACTTATTTTATTCTTTCAAAGATACTTATTTGCTTTTAAATATTTTTTTTAATCTTATAAAAACTAAACCTCTCCTCTAGCCCCGATAGCAGCGATATCCTTTTTCTTGTTTCTTTAACAAGGAAAAGATTTAGCGGATAGCGGGACTGATGTTCTATAAAAACCGGATCTTCTGCTTCTAAAAAATAAAAAACCGTTCTGTAAATAATTTACAGAACGGTTTAAAATGTATAAAAAGTTGTTTATTGATCTAAAAAACTAGTCAATAACAACTGTTGTAGAAATATATTCAGTCTCTGACTTTGCAATTCTTAAATAGAAAGTACCTTTTGTTGTTGGTTTAATTTTATATAACGTTCGGATAGTCTGTGGTTCAAGTCGTGTACAAGTTGCTACAGGATATTTTGCTTCGATTTGAAAACCTGATAGTTTATTGAATTCTACATCAGTAAATCTATTAAATTCTCCACAACCATTTTCTACTGTAAATCCTATAGAATAAGTAAGTTCCTGACCCACTTTTCCAGTTGTAGGACCGGTTACCTCAGTGGCGAAAGCGCTTTTATATACAACAGTTGGAGCTTCCGGATTATCGTTATCACTGCTGCATGAGCTTAATATAGTTACAAAGAAAACTATTAACGCAATTGATTGTAATTTGAATCTTTTCATAGGTATTTTATTTGTTCTTATTTTTTACATAGATAGTAATAAGTTGTTTTGGTTGCCTGAAAAAATTGTTAAAAATTTAAATTTTAACAATAAAACACCAATAATCAACACTTTAGATTATCAACTATTTTGCCACTTCTCTCTTTTTGAAAATTATTTTAAAAAGATTTATAACTCCTAAAACTAGAAACCCTAAAACCAAACCTATTACGAATTCTTTTATAATCAAAGGAAGATTGATTTGGGGTACTAAATGATGAAAAAATGGAATATAGTGTACAAATATACCTCCGGCAACTAAAAGTAAAGCGATCGTACCAATTACGGTTAAAGCTTTTATCACTAACGGAAGGGCTTTTACAAGTATATTACCAATAAACTTTGATATACTTTTTTCTTTTTTACTAATTTGAATAAGCTTAAAACCAGCTTCATCCATTCGTACAATAAGCGCTACGATACCATAAACACCTACAGTTGCAATTACGGCAATTATCGATACAACAACAATTTGCTGTAAAATTGGTTTTCCAATTACGGTTCCTAATGCGATAATTACTATTTCAACTGATAAGATAAAATCGGTTACGATGGCTGATTTTACTTTTCCTTTTTCAACTTCAAGAATTTGTTCTTCTGTTAAAACTTCATCAGTTATTCCTTCTGATTCTTCGTGGTTATGGGGAAATATAAATTCGTAGATTTTCTCTGCTCCTTCGTACGCTAAGAAAAGTCCGCCCAGAACTAAAATTACAATGATTGCAACAGGAAAAAATGCACTTAATAAAAAGGCGATCGGCAAAATAATTATTTTGTTAAGAAGCGAACCTTTACTAATTGCCCACAATACAGGAAGTTCTCTGGATGAGGCAAATCCTGAAGCTTTTTCTGCATTTACGGCTAAATCATCGCCTAAAATACCTGCTGTTTTTTTTGCTGCAATTTTGCTCATCACCGCAACATCATCCATAATTGCTGCTATATCGTCTAATAGTACGAAAAAACCTGATGCCATTATAATTTAAATTTTAGTATTATTCCCAAAAAATTTGGTTATGCGAATCTAACACTTTTTTATTTAATTAATTCCTACAAATTAACGGCTGCACTGACCTAAAAGCACCCAAATAATAATAAAAACTAAAATTGTTCCAAAGCATCCGCCTCCTAATTTTTTTGCACCATAACCTGCCAATAATCCTCTAAATAAGTTGTTCATAATATTTTGTTTTAAGTTATTGTAAATATCACAATTCAAAAAGAGATTTTATTTATATGAATTTTAAAAAAAGTTTCATTATTCACGGTTTGAATTTTATTCAAAAAAACACCAACATTGCTGCCGGTGTTTTATTAACATTGAAATATAACAAATTATTTTGCTAATTCTGGTGTTTGATTTCTAAAAACCAGATTTCCATCAAAGGCATCAATTAAGATAATACTGTCTGTTGCTATCTTTCCTGCCAAAATTTCTTTAGACAATTGATTTAAAACCTCACGCTGTATAACACGTTTTACAGGTCTTGCACCAAACTCAGGATCATACCCTTTATCTGAAAGATATTTGATTCCCTCAGGAGTTGCATCTAATGTAATACCTTGTAAAGCAAGCATTTTGCTGACACTTTTAAGCTGTAAGCTTACAATTCGCGAAATATTATCGACTGTTAATGGCGTAAACATTACGATTTCGTCAATACGATTTATAAATTCCGGACGAACGGTTTGTTTCAATAATCCTAAAACTTCTACTTTGGCAGCTTCTGTTGCGGCTTCGATTCCTCCTTTTAAATTTTCAAATTTCTCTTGTATAATCTGACTTCCCATATTAGAAGTCATGATGATAATTGTGTTTTTAAAATCGGCTAAACGACCTTTATTATCTGTCAATCGTCCTTCATCCAAAACCTGCAATAAAATATTAAAAGTATCCGGATGCGCTTTTTCGATCTCGTCTAACAAAATAACAGAATACGGTTTTCTTCGCACAGCTTCCGTCAATTGTCCGCCTTCATCATAACCCACATATCCCGGAGGCGCACCAACTAAACGGCTCACACTGTGGCGTTCCTGATATTCACTCATATCGATACGTGTCATCGCATTTTCATCATCAAAAAGATATTCCGCCAATGCTTTTGCAAGTTCTGTTTTACCAACTCCGGTTGTTCCTAAAAATAAGAATGTTCCAACCGGTTTTTTCATATCCTGCAAACCGGCGCGGCTTCTGCGAACGGCATCACTCACGGCTTCAATTGCTTCTTCCTGACCTACTACTCTTCTATGCAATTCTTCTTCCAGATGAAGCAGTTTTTCTCTCTCAGTCTGAAGCATTTTCATAACCGGAATTCCTGTCCATTTTGCCACAACTTCTGCAATATCTTCGCGGGTAACTTCTTCTTTAATTAAGGAAGTTCCTGATTGATATTCTTGTAATTGTTTTTGTAAAACATCAAGACGTTCCTGTGCTTCTTTTATTTTTCCGTAACGAATCTCTGCTACTTTTCCGTAATCACCATCACGTTCTGCGCGTTCTGCTTCGTATTTAAAATCTTCAATTTCTAATTTTACAGCCTGAATTCCGTCGACAACGTCTTTTTCCGATTTCCATTTAGTGTAGATTTCGTTGCGTTCTTCCTTCAAATTAGCCAAATCCATGTGTAAGATTTTGAGTTTGCTCTCTTCTTTTTCACGTTTAATGGCTTCAATTTCAATTTCAAGCTGCATGATTTTACGATCTAAAACATCTAATTCTTCTGGTTTTGAATTGATTTCCATACGTAATTTAGAAGCCGCTTCATCCATCAAATCAATCGCTTTATCCGGTAGAAAACGATTTGTAATATAACGCTGAGAAAGTTCTACAGCAGCAATAATCGCTTCATCTTTTATTTGAACTTTATGATGTGTTTCGTATTTTTCCTTGATTCCTCGTAAAATCGAAATAGCACTTTCAGTATCCGGTTCATCAACCATCACCTTTTGAAAACGACGTTCTAACGCTTTATCTTTTTCAAAATATTTTTGATATTCATCTAAAGTTGTTGCGCCAATAGCTCGTAATTCTCCACGAGCCAAAGCCGGTTTCAAAATATTTGCCGCATCCATTGCGCCTTCACCTCCGCCTGCGCCAACAAGTGTGTGAATTTCATCAATAAATAATACGATATCACCTTCGGCAGCGGTAACTTCTTTTACAACCGATTTCAAACGTTCTTCGAATTCTCCTTTATATTTTGCTCCAGCAATCAGTGCTCCCATATCCAGCGAGAAAACAATTTTATCTTTTAAGTTTTCCGGCACATCACCATCTACAATTCTGTGCGCCAAACCTTCGGCAATTGCTGTTTTACCAACTCCGGGCTCACCCACTAACATTGGGTTATTTTTAGTTCGGCGTGTCAGGATTTGCAATACACGGCGAATTTCTTCATCACGCCCAATAACCGGATCCAGTTTTCCTGTTCTTGCTAATTCGTTTAGGTTTTTGGCGTATTTATTTAATGCGTTATAGGTTTCTTCTGCCGAAGCGGAAGTTACTCTTTCGCCTTTTCTAAGTTCTTCGATTGTGGCTTTTAAACCTTTTCCGGTAACGCCTTGATCTTTTAAAATTTGGGCAACTTTACTTTTTGAATCAAAAATTGCCAAAATTAAATGTTCGATCGAAACATATTCGTCGTTCATTTTTTGAGCAATAATCTCCGCTTCATTCAACGCTTTATTTGCATCTCTGGAAAGTACGATATCGCCTCCTGATACTTTTGGAAAACTCTGAATTGTGCTGTCTAATATTTGTAAAAACAACGGAACATTTACGTTCATTTTTTTCAAAATAAATGGCGCTACATTTTCATCAACTTCAAAAATAGCCTTAAAAATGTGCTCGTTTTCTATTTGCTGCTGTCCGTTGCGTTGTGCCAATTGCTGTGATAGCTGAATGGCTTCCTGCGATTTAGTTGTAAATTTATTTATGTTCATATTTTGTACGATTTAGGATTGATTTTTATTTTTAAAATATTCGATAACATTAAAATTAGAATTTATTGCATTAAATTTTCACTTTAAATACGCTAACTTTGCTTCCATATTTCAAAATATATTCCACATTAAAATTACAGACAAAATGGCGTTTAAAACAGCTTTTTAGCTAATTTTTAACGTCAAAAAGTCATAAAACAAGTCAAATATGAGTTTTTTAAATTCAATCTTCGGAAGTTCAGAGAATACAGATTCTCCTAAAAGCAATATAAATTGGACAGAATTAACAGATATATTACAGTTGCAGGAAATTGAAGCAATATCAAATGAAAAACCAGTTGTAATTTTCAAACATAGTACAAGATGCAGTATTAGCCGTATGGCTTTGAAGCAATTTGAGCGTGAATATGATTTAAATGAAACTGTTGATGCCTATTTCTTAGATTTAATCGAACACAGAGATATTTCAAATGAAATTGCTCAAAGATTCAATGTATATCACGAATCTCCACAATTAATTTTAATCAAAAACGGAAAAGCAGTTTACAATGTTTCGCACAGCGATATTGATGCAATTGCTTTGAAGGATAAAGTTTAGTTTTTCCTTGTAAAATGACTTTTTGTAAAATGACTTTTTGTAAAATGATTTTGTGTAAAATGATTTTTGTAAAAGGTGAGATGTAGATTAAATAGAACTACATCTCACTTTTTACTTTTTTACATCTCACCTTTTACTTTTTTACATCTCACCTTACTTTTTACAAAACTAGAAAGTTCCTTCTGAACCTCCTCCGCTAAAACCTCCTCCTCCAAAATCCATTGGAGATTCTGCTTTTACTTCTGGTTTTAAACCAAAAGCTGAGGCCACAATTAAAGCTTCTGCATTTAAAATAGTGTTCGAATTATTGATTCTATCCGGTTTAAAAGTCAATCCGGTTTCTTTGTCTTTTATTTTTTTAATCGAAAAATAAGCTATTGCAAACAAAACTAATCCGCCTAAAGTCAGCGCTATTTCTATTGGTAAAACAGAATAATAAAATCGTATTGTATAAATTGAAAAGGCAACCGCTAAAAAACTTATCCAAAGCATGATTCTGTCTTTTGTTCTTAAAGCCTGTAACAAATAAATAACCGGAACAATTAATGTGAAAGCATAGAAGAAAACAGCAAACGGAATATCTTGTCCAGGAAGAACCTCGTTTCCTAAAAGTGCTGCAGAAAGTTCTCTTACTATTAAATAATTACAAGACAGATAAAATAAGATCAAACAGAAACTATTTGCCAACAAAAGACCATTATAATAATAGCTTTCGGTTAATTTTTGGATGCTGTTTTTAGTAAAAAAATAAAAACCTGCTGCAAATAACATCGCTGTAAAAGGCAAAATTGTCTTTCCGATAGTGCCAAATTCAAACATTCCGTAAAATAAAAATGCCGAAGATGCCAGACAAAAAACCAGCATTGAAGGCAAGTGTAAATATCTCCTGTACATTAAAAAGGAAACAACTGCAACAAAAGCGGCAATTATTAATTCGTACCCGTCAGTTGTAATCGCTACGGCAATACCAATATTTAAAATAACGCCCAAAATAAAAGCATCATCAAGACCATGATTATGATATTTTTGATTGGCTAAAACTTCTGACCCGGCAAAACCTATTGCTCCAAAAATGTAAAAGAAAATTTGGAAATAACTCTCTGATATACCACTCAATCCTATTAAGGAAACAGTACCGCAAATGGAGGAATACAAAAACGATCCTAACAAAAAGAAGCCTAAACGAATTAAAATATTGTTTTGAGTTTTAAAATCAGACAACTCTTTTTTAATTAAATCTC
This sequence comes from Flavobacterium sp. N1736, assembly GCF_025947065.1. Lineage (NCBI taxonomy): Bacteria > Pseudomonadati > Bacteroidota > Flavobacteriia > Flavobacteriales > Flavobacteriaceae > Flavobacterium > Flavobacterium sp. N1736. The sequence continues at coordinate 826,685 of NZ_CP109994.1, read as the reverse complement.
TTTGTTCTTTACTAATAAAACCTGCCTTTTGCAAAGAATTAGCTTCTTCAAGTAAAGCGATGTCTTTTAATATTTTTTTATCATGTATAATCATTCCGCTGTTTCTTTATTGAAATTTTTAATCAGTTTAATAAATAATATTATGGAGCCAATAAAATAAGCCGGCATCATTAAAACAAATAACATCCAGATATCTGAAAAGTCAACTGATTCAAAAAGTCGAAACATAACAATATTAAAACCTATATACGCATACAAAATCATAAAAACGTACAATGAAATTGCTCTCAATTGATGACTAATTTTATAAAAGTAGTAAGAAGATCCTGCGAGAATACCCAGAAAAACTGGCCAGGTGCCGGTATAATCACTAATTAAATTACTTATGGCTGCAATGCTGATGATATGCAATGCAAATGTTAGATAGATAATATTAAAATGTGTTTTTAGCTGAATTTTTGTGCTATAAATCGTCCATAAAATAAGTAAACCTCCTAACATTATGGCTGAATAACTGAGGCTTTGATCTGCATAAAAATTATTATTATTTAGCAAATCCTGAGGCGTTACAGAAAGCCCTACATAGGCTGCTAAACCAGTTACAGCAATTGTTAAAACACTTTTGTTATCAAAATAATATGCACAAAAGAAACTGACCAAAGTTGGAATTAAAGTTGCCAAACCATAATGAGTTCCAAAAGGCTTGTATTGAAATTGTAAATAACCAATAAAAATACACGTTAGAATATTCGCCAATAAGACCAAATATTCTAAAACAGGATGCTCAAAAGTAGTTTCTGATTTTTGAAAACCTTTTGAATTTTTAAAACAATAATAAAAGCAAACCGCAATAACTGCGAGCAATATAGATAGAATGGCGATATGACCAATAGTGTCTATATTTTTGTAAATTAAAATTCCGATTCCTGACGTAAATAATAAGACTGATAAATAAAGGAATAATTTTAATTCTGCATTTAGCGAGAAAATATTGAGATTGCGATACGAAGTAATTTCCTGGTACTGATTCCCAGTTATTAGATTTCTCTCTAAAAGGGATTTTGTAGACTGATCGTCAAATTTATTCATAATTTACATTTAAACGTACAAATCAAAAATAGTCTTTTTGATTGAATAAAATTTTATCAAATAAAAAAATACTTACTAAACTCATTCGCAAATCTGTTATTATTTAAGAACTATTATAAATATTTTGCTAAAATTATAGATTGTAAACTATATTAATTTAAATTCGTGCAATCGATTACATAAAAAAACTATCTAAACAAAAAACCACAAAAAAACTGTTTTAAAATGAAAAAAAACATTCTTCTGCTCTTTCTGTTATTGAGCATAACCAATCTTTCTGCACAAAATTATTATATGAATTCTCCCGAAGGATTTGGTGCTGCAACTACCGGAGGCGGAACTTCTGCTCCTGTAACTGTTACTTCTTACGATGATTTAGCGGCACAAATTAAATCAAATACTCCAGCTGTAATTTTGGTATCCGGAATAATAACGATTCCAAGTGGAAAACCAATTCAGGAAGTCGTAACCAATAAAACTATCATTGGTTTACCGGGCTCAAAACTTGTAAATGAAAACCAATCTAATCCCGGAGCCGGTATTTTATATTTAAAATCGGGTTCTAATAATGTAATTATACGAAATCTGGTTTTTATTGGTCCGGGTTCTTATGATATTGACGGTCAGGATAATTTAACAGCAGATTGCACAAATTTATGGGTCGATCATTGTGAATTTCAGGATGGTCAGGACGGAAATTTTGACAATAAAGGAAAAACAGACAATGTTACTATTTCATGGTGTAAATTTACGTATTTGAAAGCACCAAAATCCGGAGGTTCAGGAGGAGCTGATGATCATAGTTTCAGTAACTTAATCGGTTCCGGCAAAAATGATTTCCCTGCCGATGGACATTATAGCATTACATTTAAAAATTGTTATTGGGCAAATGGCTGTAAACAAAGAATGCCTCGCGCCAGAAATGCCGAAATTCATATTTTAAATTGCTATTATAACACATCAGAATCCGGCACTTTAGCTATTGGTTTAGGCGGAGGAATTAAAAATTCAACTTGTTATGTTGAAGGTTCTGATTTTGCAAAAGTCGAGAAAGTTTTTAAAGAATATATCAGCACAGATGGAGGAACGGTTGGAATTGTATTCGATCATTGCCGCAAAGGTCCGTCAGATTTTGGTACAACAGTAAACAAACCTACCTATTCGTACACAACAATTCCTTTAGGAAAAGTTGAAGAATATGTTGCCAATAAATCATGTGGCGCCGGAGCTACGCTTGAGGTGAATTCTGCCGGAATTATATCTTCAGGTTGTAAAAGCTAATTAGAGCTTAAATTGCATAAAAAAAGCCGATTTGTATTTACTACAAATCGGCTTTTTTTATAAGTGAAAAATGTTTTAAAGTGCTGCTTTCATTTTATCTTTAATTGCATTTAAGCATAAATTATTAATACTGCCTTCGTGCGTATGTTTTGTTTCTTTTGGAGATTGATAAGTTCCTGCTTCCAATTGTTCTGCAACAGCTTTGTAAGCATCTCTAAACGGCATTCCGGCAACTACCATTTCGTTTAAAGTATCTACTGTAAACAAATAATCGTATTTTTTATCTTTTAAAATATTGTCTTTTACGGTAATATCTTTTACGGAGAAAATCGCAATATCCAAACATGCTTTCAGGTTTTGAATCGCAGGAAACAAACCTTCTTTTAAAAGCTGTAAATCTCTGTGATAACCGCTTGGCAAATTATTTGTAATCAACGTGATTTCGTATGGAAGCGCCTGAATTTTGTTGCATTTTCCTCTGATTAATTCAAAAACATCAGGATTTTTTTTGTGTGGCATAATGCTTGAACCTGTTGTAAGGTGTGCCGGCAAACTGATAAAATCAAAGTTTTGGCTCATGTACAAACAAACATCCATTGCAAATTTTGACAAAGTTGCGGCAACACTGCTCATGGCAAATGCTACAGTTTTCTCTGCTTTTCCACGGCTCATTTGAGCTGCAACGGCATTAAATTTTAAAGTTTCAAAACCTAATTCCTGCGTTGTAAATGTTCTGTTGATTGGAAAAGAACTTCCGTAACCTGCCGCAGATCCTAACGGGTTTTGATCTACAATTTTTAAAGCTGCGTTTAACATTGTTACATCATCAATAAAACTTTCGGCATAAGCAGAAAACCACATTCCGAACGATGATGGCATTGCGATTTGTAAATGTGTATATCCCGGCAATAAAACATTTTGATGTTTCTCTGCCGATTCCATTAACAAATCAAATAATGTTTTAACTTGTTCTTTTATTGCTTTCAATTCATCTTTTAAATACAAATGAACATCTACTAAAACCTGATCGTTACGAGAACGTGCGGTGTGGATTTTCTTTCCGGCATCGCCTAGTTTTACCGTCAATAAATATTCTATTTTAGAATGTACGTCTTCAAAACTGTCTTCGATTTCGAAATTTCCAACTACAATATCTGCAATAATTTCGTTTAAAGCATCAACTAAAGAATTGGTTTCTTCTGAAGTTAACAAACCAATTTGTCCAAGCATTTTGGCGTGTGCGATTGAACCTAAAGCATCATATTTTGCGAGAACCAAATCGAGTTCACGATCGTTTCCAACAGTGAAATGTTCGATTTGTTTATCTGTTGCAATTCCTTTTTCCCAAAGTTTCATAACTTAGATTTTTAGACTTCTTAGATTGTTAGATTGTTAGACTTCTTAGATTTTTGGATCTTATAAGTTTATATTTTCTAATTTATCCTAATGTCATTGTTTATACTGGTGGTGTTTTTAGCCCCGATAGCAGTGGAAATCCTTTTTCTGGCTTCTTTAGCCAGGAAAAGATTGGAACGGATAGCGGGATTAACTCCTAATTATATTATAATTTAAAGAAATCGGTTAGTATTTTAATATACAAGTCGATTCCTTCTTCGATTTCGTTGATAAAAATAAATTCGTCTGCAGAATGTGACCGCAATGTTTCTCCTGGTCCCAGTTTTAAAGACTGACAACTCAAAACAGATTGATCTGAAAGTGTTGGCGATCCGTAAGTTGTTCTTCCTAAAGCGATTCCGGCTTGTACCAAACCATGCGCAATTGGAATAGACGATGCATTTAAATGCATGGATCTTGGCGTTACTTCGGCATTTACATTGGCTTTTACGACTTCAAGAATTTCGGTATTCGAATAACGATCCGTTACGCGAATATCAACCACTAAATCACATTCTGACGGCACAACATTATGTTGTTTTCCTGCGCTTATCTGTGTAACGGTCATTTTTACGGGACCTAAAACCTCAGATATTTTATCGAATTTATAGTTTTTAAACCATTCCATTACCGGAATTGATTTGTATAATGAATTATCATCGTTTTGATGTGCCGCGTGACTTGCAGTACCTTTTACTTTTACATCAAGAACAAGCAAACCTTTCTCAGCTACAGCCAATTGCATTAAAGTAGGTTCGCCTACAATGGCGCAATCCAACTCTGGTAAATGCTGCAAAACGCTGTTTAAGCCATTTTTTCCACTGCTTTCTTCTTCTGCAGAAGCTACGATTACAATATTATGAGGTAAATTTTGATTTTCATAAAAGTGAACAAAAGTCGCCAATAACGATACCAAACATCCTCCGGCATCATTACTTCCCAATCCGAATAATTTGCCGTCTTTTTCAATTGCTTTAAACGGATCGTTTGTATAAGCCTGATTTGGTTTTACGGTGTCGTGATGGGAATTTAGTAAAAGCGTTGGTTTGTTTTCGTCGAAATACTTATTGAAAGCCCACACATTATTGTTTTCTCTTTTAAAAGGAATTTCGTTTTGATTGAACCAATTTTCGATTAAAAGTGCCGTTTGATCTTCTTCACTTGAAAATGAAGGCGTTTCAATTAGGTTTTTTAATAATGCAATTGCTTCTTGGGTAAGCGTTTCTATATTTTTCATAGGTGTGTAGGTTCTCTGCCACGAAGGCTCAAAGTCACAAATTTTTTATTGATTTTATAAATCAATTTTGTGACGATTTTAATTTGCGCAAATTTCTAAAATTAATATTTAAAATGCCTTGCGCAATGCTATTTTTTTGCCACAGATTAAAAGAATTTTCACAGATTTTTAATCCTTTTTAATCCATTAATCTGTGGCTATTTCTTTTATAATGTAATCGTTGTATGTAAAACGTCTGGATTTTGTAGCATTTTATGATGCCCAATTTTGATTTTCTGAACGCCTCTTGATAAACTATTGAAACAATTATCCAGTTTTGGAATCATTCCGGAATGGATTACTTTTTCGGATTTTAGTTTATTATAAAGTTCTTCGTTTATTGCTGTAATTACAGATGAATCATCTTCTGAATCTTGCAAAACTCCTTGTTTTTCAAAGCAATATGTTAGCGTAACATCAAAAACCTCTGACAAAGCAATTGATAATTCGCTTGCAATAGTATCTGCATTTGTATTTAACAATTGTCCGTTTTTATCGTGTGTAATCGCGCAAAAAACAGGAACGATTCCGTTTTCAAGTAACGTTTTTAATAAAGATGTATTGACTTTTTTTACATCGCCTACAAAACCATAATCGATCGTTGGATGGTTTCGTTTTGTGGATTGAATTAAATTTCCGTCAGCTCCTGAAAATCCCATTGCATTGTTATTTTTTGCCTGCAATTGCGCTACAATATCTTTATTGATTTGTCCGGCATAAATCATAACCACAACATCAAGCATTGGAGCATCAGTAATTCGGCGTCCATCAATCATTTGCGGAACCAAGCCAATACTTTGAGCCATTTTCGTAGCCGATTTTCCTCCGCCGTGAACTAAAACTTTATATCCTTCTATTTTAGAAAAATCAGTTAAGAATTGTTCTAATTCTGCTGGATTATCGATTATGTTTCCGCCTATTTTTATTACTTTAACGTTCATTTCTTTCAAGGTTCAAAGGTTCAGAGGTTTAGAGGAACAAAGGTTTTTGTAACGGTTTTAAAAACCTTTGAACCTTTGTCGCTTTGTGCCTTTGCACCTCAAATTATAACTTTTTTAAAATCTTCTGCAAAACTAATTGTGCCGAATACGTTCTGTTATTCGCTTGCTGAATTACGATTGAATTCTCGCTATCAATAACTTCGTCACTTACAATTACATTACGACGAACTGGTAAACAGTGCATGAATTTTCCGTTATTGGTTAATGCCATTTTTTCGGCTGTAACGGTCCAGCTTGGATCGATGTTGGTTACTTTTCCGTAATCGTTAAAATTACTCCAGTTTTTTACGTAAACAAAATCGGCATTTTCGAACGCTTTATTTTGATCGTATTCTATTTTGCAGTCTTTTGTAATTTCAGTGCTTAATTCATAACCTTCAGGATGTGTGATTACAAAATCCATGTCTTTTTGCATTTGCATCATTTCTACGAATGAATTTGCAACTGCCTGAGGCAACGCTTTTGGATGTGGCGCCCATGACAAAACTACTTTTGGTTTGTGCTTTGTTTTGTATTCTTCCATCGTTATCGCATCTGCCAAAGATTGCATTGGATGACGAACAGCGCTTTCCATATTAACAATTGGCACAGTTGCGTGTTTCAAAAATCCTGAAATTACCGTTTCGGCATAATCTTTTTCTTTATCGACTAAACCTGCAAAAGCACGGATTGCGATAATATCGCAGTATTGAGATACTACTTCGGCAGCTTCTTTTATGTGTTCTGATGCGCCGGAATTCATAATCGCTCCGTCTTCGAACTCTAATGTCCAGCCTTCGTTGGTAAAATTCATTACCATAACGTTCATTCCTAAGTTTATAGCTGCTTTTTGAGTGCTCAAACGCGTTCTTAAACTTGGGTTGAAGAATAACATTCCTAAGGTTTTATTTTTTCCTGACTTTTTATTTTTAAGCGGATCTTTTTTGATTTTAATCGCACTTTTTACCCATTTTGATAATGAGTCAATATCTTTTATTGAAATATAATTCATACTTTCTTGTTTTTATTGTTGCCGATTTTTAGACGCGGATTATACTGATTCGCTATCGCGAAGACGCGGATAAAAACTGATTTTTCTTTTTCTTTTCTTTCTATTTCCTTATTTTTCTACTGTTTTCGAAAACTTTCCGTTTGAATTCTGGTTTTATTCCAAAATTTAAAAGTAAACCTACTTCGCAATTTGTTCCTTTTAAATAATTTAAAATCTGATTTTCAAACTCTTTAACTATACAATTTGCTGCTTTTAATTCTAATATTATTAAATCTTCCACAATCAAATCGGCATAATATTCTCCGACTTCGATTCCTTTATAATAAACTTCTATCTTCTTTTGAGCTTCAACTTTAAAGCCCTTATTTTTTAATTCTAAGTATAATGAATTTTGATAAACTCTCTCTAAAAATCCATATCCTAATTCATTATAAACTTCATAAAAAGTTTTAATAATAACATCCGTCAATTCCTCATGCAATAATTCCATTTCATCAATTTTGAATGAAATATACTACATTAAAATTAAAGACAAATAATAAAAATCCGTTTTTATCCGCGTCTTCGCGATAGCGAATCCGTATCATCCGCGTTCTATTAAACTATTTTAGTAAACGCAATCTCATTCTTTAAAGCCTTCAAAATAAAATTATCATTTAATCCGTTGACGATCCAGGTTTCAATGTTGGCAGCTTTTGCGATTCCAGCTGCTTCAATTTTTGATTGCATTCCGCCTGTTCCGTGTGATGATTTTGATTCGCCGATTTCTTTTTCTAATACTTTTAAATCCTGAACTAATTTAATCGTTTCCGGATTTTCATCATGAATAGAATCTTTCGTATAAATTCCGTTTGTATTAGTCGCAATAATCAGAATATCTACATTTAGCAGCACCGCCGTTAAAGCCGCTAATTTATCATTATCTCCAAACCTAATCTCATCTGTAGCAACGGTATCATTTTCATTAATAATCGGAATGTAATTGTTCTCTACCAAAACGTTTATTGTATTGACAATATTTATTTTAGATTGGTCTTTTTCAAAATCAGAATAAGACAATAAACATTGGGAAGTCAATAATCCTAAATCACTAAAATTTTCATGAAAAATCCGCATTAAATGGGGTTGCCCAATCGAAGCCAAAGCTTGTTTTAATGCAATTTCTTTGCCTTTACTTTCGAGTTTTACAAATTGTTTGGCTGCTGCAATTGCTCCGGAACTTACGATTACGAATTCATAATCTTTGTTTAAAGCGGCGATTTGCATTCCGATATCTTCAATCTTTCCCCGCGAAATATGATTGGTTTCTTTGGTTAAAGTGTTACTTCCTATTTTTAATAAAATCCGTTTTTTGCTCATTTTTTAAGTGGCTAAGGTTCTGAGTTACTGTCCCGAAGCCTCGGGACTAAGTTTTTATATTGTAAACGTTTTTTACCGCAAAGGGCGCAAAGGTTCTTTTATATTGTTTGCGCTTACAAAAGGCTAAGTTCGCAAAGCTAAATCTTTAAATAAATTCCAAATTTTTAAATTCCAAATTCCAATAATCTTAAATCTGAAATCGTTAATCCTCAATCTAAAATCTGAACTCTAAAATCTAAAATTATCTAATTGACAAATTATCTCAATTATCTAATCTGTCCTTCTCCGTAAACGTACCATTTATTTGTAACCAAATGTTGCAAACCAATTGGTCCGCGCTGATGCAATTTATTTGTGCTTATCGCTAATTCTCCGCCAAGACCAAATTGTCCGCCGTCTGTAAAACGTGTTGAGGCATTATGATAAACGGCTGCAGCATCTACAGATTCCATGAATTTTTGTGCTGCTTTGTCGTCTTTTGTAATTATTGCGGCAGAATGTCCGCCACAATATGTATTGATTTTTTCAATTGCATGTTCTTCAGAATCAATGGTTCCGATGACAATTTTATAATCTAAAAACTCTTCATACCAAATATCTTCGTTTTGAAGTATTTCTGTATTTGCCAAGTTTTCTAATGTTTTATCTACAATAACTTCAACTTTAGATTCTACTAAAGCTTCTATTAGCATTGCTGTAAAACCTTCGAAATTTGGTAATCTCGAATCGATTAAAACTTTATCCAAAGCATTGCAGGCCGAGATTTTAGAAGTTTTAGCATTCAAAATTACTTTTAAAGCCAAATCTGTATCAGCATTTTCATGAACGTAAACAAAATTATTTCCGCGTCCGCTTACAATTACGGGGCAAGTCGCATGTTGCTTGACAAACTCAATTAATTTCTCTCCGCCTCTCGGAACAATTAAATCGACTTTTTGAGTTGGTTTTTCTAAAAAGGCCTGAGTTTCTGAGCGATTATAATTTAAATATTCCACCCAATCTTTCGAAACTCCGTTTTCTTCTAAAGCTTTATGCCATAAATCAACAATCTTTAAATTTGATCGCAAAGATTCTTTTCCTCCTTTTAATAAAATCTTATTTCCGGATTTAAAAGCAATTCCTCCCGCTTCGATTGTAACATCAGGGCGCGATTCGTATATAATTAATATCGTTCCAAAAGCGGCTGTTTTATTCACCACTTTTATTCCATTATCATGTACAAAATGAAAACGCTCAACTCCAACCGGATCTTCTTGCGAAGCCAGTTGATTCAACGATAAAATCATCTCGTCGACTTTTTTATTATCAACTTTCAAGCGTTCTTCCATCGCTAAATCTGAGCCATCGTAAGCCAATAAATCCTCTTGATTGGTGAGAATTATTTGACTCCCCTCCTGCTCAACCAGCTTTGCCATAGAACGCAAAACAAGATTGCGTTTTTCGATTGATAATGGATTCATTTTTTTTGGTTTAATTGGTTAATTCGTTTAACTGGGTAATCGTTAATTCGTTTAATCGATTAACCAGTTAAACGATTAAACGAATTAAATTATAGCTCTTCTAAACTTTCTTTTAAAGCTACAATAAAGGTATCTATATCTGATTTTTTCACCGTTAATGGCGGCAAAATTCTTAACAGATTTTTGTTGTTGGCGCTTCCTGTAAAAATGTGTTTTTCGATAATTAGTTTTTTTCTTAAAGCACTTACGTCGAAATCAAATTCAATTCCTAACATCAAACCTTTTCCTTTTACTTGTTTGATTCCCAGAACTTCTTTGATTTTTTCTAAGAAATATTTATAAACTTCATTTACATTTTTCTGTAAATCTAGTTTCTCGATTACATCCAAAACTGCAATTCCTGCCGCACAAGACAAATGGCTTCCGCCGAAAGTGGTTCCTAATAATCCGAAACTTGCTTCAAATTTTGGCGAAATCAAAATCGCTCCAACCGGAAATCCGTTCCCCATTCCTTTTGCTACTGAAATAATATCCGCATTGATTCGGTGATGTTGAAAAGCAAAGAATTTTCCGCTTCTTCCGTATCCGGATTGTACTTCGTCTAAAATTAAAACTACATCGTGTTTTTTGCATGCTTTTTCTAAAGCCTGAAAAAATTCTGTTGTTCCTTGGTCTAAACCTCCAACTCCCTGAATTCCTTCGATAATTACTGCTGTAACATCGCCTTTTGCAAGTTCTGCTTCAACTAATTCGATTTGGTTCAGCGGTAAAAAAGTTACGACTTGTTGTGCATTTATTGGCGCAACAATTTTCTTGTTATCAGTAACAGCAACGGCTGCAGAAGTTCTTCCATGAAAAGAATTATCAAAAGCTACAACTCTTGATTTTCCGTTATGGAAAGACGCTAATTTCAATGCATTTTCATTGGCTTCAGCACCAGAACTGCATAAAAACAATTCGTAATCTTCTAATCCTGAAAGCTTTCCTAATTTCTGAGCTAATTCTACCTGTAATGGATTTTGAATTGCATTCGAATAAAATCCTAAATTATCTAATTGATTTTTTAGTTTTTCAACATAATCAGGCTGCGTATGGCCAATCGAAATTACACCATGTCCGCTATATAAGTCTAAATATTCAACTCCGTTATTATCTGTAATTGTGCAATCTAACGCTTTTACAGGCGTTATATCATAAAGTGGGTATACGTTAAATAAATTCATGTTTATTTTTGTTTTTTTTGTTTCAGGTTTAAAGTTTCAAGTTATTTGTAGGACGTGAAACTTGAATTTGAAACTATTGTTAAGCTTCATGTTTCTTATTTCAAGTTACGTGCAGAACGTGAAACTTGAAACTTAAAACCTGAAACAAATTTTTCCTAAAATCCGCTTGGTTTCAAATGTAAACCGGTGGTTTCTTCTAATCCAAACATTAAATTCATGTTTTGAATCGCCTGTCCTGAAGCACCTTTGGTTAAGTTGTCAATGATTGAGGTAATCAAAATCCGGTTTCCTTTTTTCATTAAACTGATGATACATTTGTTAGTTTGCACGACTTGTTTCATATTGATATTTGTCGTTGTCACGGTTACAAACGGTTCATTTTTATAGAAATCTTCGTATTTAGCAACAGTTTGTTCCAGACTTTCATCTGATGTTGTGTATAAGGTTGCAAAAATTCCTCTTGGAAAATCTCCTCTGTTTGGAATAAAAAGCAATTCGCTTTCAAAATCATCCTGCAATTGAGCCAAACTTTCTGAAATTTCTCCTAGATGCTGGTGTTCAAAAGCCTTGTAATGCGACATATTATTGTTTCTCCAACTAAAATGTGAGGTGTCTGAAAGTCCAACTCCGGCGCCGGTACTTCCGGTTGTTGCATTAATATGAACGTCATTATTTAGCAGATTATTTTTAGCCAATGGCAACAAAGCCAACTGAATTGCTGTAGCAAAACAACCCGGATTTGCAATAAAATTTGCCTTTTTAATATCCGATTTATTCAGTTCGGGTAAACCGTAAATAAAATCTTTTCCTTCGAAATGAGCGTCTTTATTCAGTCTGAAATCGTTTCCTAAATCAATAATTTTTGTGTGACTTGCGAATTGATTTTCCTGCAGAAATGAAATCGATTTTCCGTGACCTAAACACAAGAAAACAACATTTACATTTGGATTGATGGTATCAGTAAAATTCATTTCAATATCTCCCAGCAAATCGTGATGTGCCACAGAAAGCGGTTTACCCGAATTTGTTGTGCTGTAAACAAAATCGATGTTTACATTGGGATGATACATTAATATTCTGATAAGTTCTCCGGCTGTGTAACCCGAACCACCAATTATTCCGACATTAATCATGATTTAAATGGTTTACAGATGAAAATATGTTTTGGGCATTTCCTAAAATCTTAATAAATCCTTTTGCATCGTCTGACGTCCAGGCGTTGTTCATTTCTCCGTATTGACCGAAACCTGTATTCATCAAATCATTTTTAGATTCGATTCCGTCAAGCGAAAAATGATATGGTTTTAATGAAACCGTTACGGTTCCGTTTACTGTTTTTTGAGTGTCCTGCAAAAATGTCTCGATGTTACGCATTACAGGATCTAAAAACTGACCTTCGTGAAATAACATTCCGTACCAGTTTCCCAATTGTTCTTTCCAGTATTGCTGCCATTTACCAAGTGTATGTTTCTCTAATAAATGGTGCGCTTTGATGATAATTAATGGAGCTGCAGCCTCAAAACCAACTCTTCCTTTGATTCCAATAATGGTATCTCCTACGTGAATATCTCTGCCAATTGCATACGCACTTGCCAGTTTTTCAAGTCTTACAATATTTCTTTCGGGAGCATCTTTTTTACCATTTAATGCTACTAATTCTCCTTGTTCAAAATGTAAGGTCACTTTTTCTTCGCCTTCTTTTTGCAATTGCGAAGGATATGCTTCACTTGGCAATGGCTGACTTGAAGTTAGAGTTTCTTTTCCTCCAACGCTTGTTCCCCAAAGTCCTTTATTGATCGAATATTGTGCTTTTTCCCAAGAATAGTGAACGCCGTTTTTAGCTAAATAATCTACTTCTTCTTGTCTTGAAAGTTTTAAATCTCTGATTGGCGTGATAATTTCAATTTCCGGAGCAATGGTCTGGAAGATCAAATCAAAACGAATTTGGTCATTTCCTGCTCCTGTACTTCCGTGTGCAATGGCGCTTGCTCCTACTTTTTTAGCATATTTAATGGCTTCAATTGCCTGAAAAACACGCTCTGCACTTACTGATAATGGATAGGTATTATTTTTTAATACGTTTCCGAAAATCAAATATTTTATAGCTTTATCGTAATATTTATCTATGATTGTCAGGTTTGCGTGTTGTGCGCTTCCTAATTCATAAGCTCTTTTTTCAATCGCTGTTAATTCTTCTTCATCAAATCCTCCTGTATCTACAAGTACGGTGTGAACTTCGTATCCTTTTTCATTTTTTAAATATTTCAAACAATACGAGGTATCTAATCCTCCACTATAAGCTAATACAACTTTTTTCATTTTTTATAATTTAGGCTAATACTTTCGTATTTAGCAAGTTTGAGATTTCTTTTTTGTTTTATTCTTAGGTTAAAAAAATAAACGACAATAGTTTATTTAAGAATAAGGCTTGTTTTATTTTTTTTAATCTGCTTAAAACAGCTTCGTTAAAAGGATGTCTTGGCGGACCTTTTGGTTTATCTTTTGGATCGTAAAGCATTCCTGTACACAAGCACATTTTGTTTTCTTTGCTTTTAAGAATTTCAAAATTGGTACATGTTTTACAGCCTGACCAAAAACTAGGATCTGTTGTAAGTTCTGAAAATGGTACTGGTTTATATCCTAAATCTGAGTTGATTTTCATTACAGCCAAACCGGTTGTAATACCAAATATTTTTGCGTCTGGATATTTCTTTAACGAATAATCAAAAACCTTTGATTTTATCTGTTTCGCTAAACCTAAGTTTCTATAATCAGGATGTACAATTAGGCCGGAATGTGCTACGAATTTTCCGTGCTGCCAACTTTCGATATAACAAAAACCTGCAAATTTTCCATCTGCCAGAGCAATCATCGCATCACCGTTCGACATTTTTTTCTGAATGTATTCAGGAGTTCTTTTAGCAATCCCTGTACCTCTTAACAAAGCAGATGATTCTATCGTATCGCAAATTTCCTGTGCGAATTTGAAGTGTTCTTCCTGAGTTACAACAATAGAGATTTTCATTTCAATAGTTGAAGTTAGAGTTAAAAATTAAAACGTATTGTTTAGTTTGAAATCTGAAAACCGATCCAATAAAAATAGACAAAATAGAAGTAACTTTCTCAAAATCAAAAACTTGATTCAGGAAAAAATTAAAATAATATATACTTTCAGGATATGTTTGTCCAATGGACAAATTGTGTGATTTCAAAATGAAAAATGAATATAAATAAATACGCGGCGAAAAACTCTGTGAATACTATAGAGATAGTATCCGTACTTCGGGAGAAGTTACAGGTGAGTTTGTCCGTGACAAAGAAGTTATATGTAAACTTATTTTATTCATCGGTGCAAAAGTACACTATTTTTTAATTTACAAAACAAAAAATTAAAATTCTAACATTTTTTTAATGTAATGTTATTTTTTTTTAAATGCTAAGGTTCTAAGTTACTAAGGTTCTAAGGTTTTCTTTTCGTGAACTAAACTAGCCACACCTGAAACTTGAAACTTGAAACTTGAAACTTGAAACCTGAAACTTGAAACTTGAAACCAAAATAAAACCCGATAACTACAAATAGCTATCGGGTTTTAAATATTTTATATTTTTTAATTATTATTTTTTAGTAAATGGTATTACTTGTCCATTTTCTGTAAGTATCATGTCAAAACCTGTTTTGGCTTCATTAAATTTGAATTTTAATCCTGCTCTTTTAGATTCGAATGTATCTTTTTCTCCTGCAACTGGAGATAAAGTGAATTTTGGATAGTTTGGAAGTTCTGCACTTAATACACTGTTTTTCTCCGTTAATTCAACTGTTAAAGGTGATTTTACAGTAACATAATTACCTAAATATCCGTCAAGGATAATATCTTTTTCAATTGTTCCGTTTCCCGCTTTCCACACATTATTACTTTCTTTATAATCAGGGAATGCATGATCAGGATCAAGTGTAATACTTTCAATTTCTTCTGTTGAATTATGTTTGAAAGACCAAACATTGTTACGCTGCCAGATTTCTACAGGTAATTTAACTCTGGTTATTCTTCCGCTTTTTGTTTTTACATCCAAAACAATTGGCATTGGCATTTTATCAAAATTCTCAACAGTAATCACAACTCCTTTTGAAGGATCATTTTTTACATATTTAATAGAATTGATTCCCTGGTCAAAACGCCAGTTGTTTACAAACCAGCTTCTCCAGAACCAGCTTAAATCTTCTCCCGCAACATTTTCAATTGTTCTGAAAAAATCATCAGGAGTTGGATGTTTGTATGCCCAACGCTCTACATAAGTGCGTAATGCTTTGTCAAAACGCTCTTCTCCAAGCACTTGTTCTCTCAAAATCGTTAAACCTGCACTTGGTTTAAAATAACACAAAGTACCAATATTCGCCTCCTTCATATTATCAGGAGAGCTCATAATAGTTTCTAATTTTGGGCTGGTTAAGCTTTCTGCGTCTTCGTGTAAATTAGAAGCCGGCTGTTTGTATTCTCCATTATTAAAATCATACGAACTTACTGAGTTGATAAAAGTATTAAATCCTTCATCCATCCACGCAAATAAACGCTCGTTTGAACCTACAATCATAGGAAACCAAATGTGTCCGAATTCGTGATCTGTAACACCCCATAAATCATCTCCTTTAGATTTCCATCCACAAAAAACAATTCCCGGATATTCCATTCCGCCTTCATTTCCTGCTACGTTTGTCGCTACCGGATAAGGATATTCAAACCATCTTTTTGAATAATTTTCTATGGATGATTTTACATATTCAGTTGAACGTCCGTACGCATCATTACCATTACTTTCTACCGGATAAGCAGATAATGCTAATGCTTTTTTGCCACTTGGCAGGTTTATTTTTGCTCCGTCTAAGATAAAAGCCGGAGATGATGCCCATGAAAAATCACGTGCATTTTTAATTTGATAATGCCATGTTTTTTCAGCGGTTGCGTTTGTATTTGCAGTTGCAGCAACTTCTTCGGCAGAACGAATTATAACTGTTTTATCACTTTGTTTCGCTTCTGCATAACGCTTAAACTGGTCTGCAGGCAATACTTCGGCACCGTTTAATAATTCTCCCGATGCTACAACATAATGATTTGCCGGAGTTGTAATTTTTACATCAAAATCTCCATATTCTAAATAGAATTCAGAAGCTCCTAAATACGGCGCTGTATTCCAGCCTCTTACATCATCATACACGCACATACGCGGATACCATTGTGCAATTGTAAAGATTTTTCCGTTTTTAGTTTCTAAAACTCCCATTCTGTCAGATCCTTCAAAAGGAGCAATGAATGAAAATTCGATTTTAATTTTTACAGATCCTCCTTTTGAAGCTAATTCTTCGGGAAGGAAAATTTGCATTCTCGTATCTGTAACTATGTATTTTACATCTGTTTCTGTTTTTTTCTTTCCAAAAATTACTTTTACAGATTTAATTTTATTTCCACCGTCAAAAACCTGACCCTGAGCTCCGTTACGGCTTCCGGTTAAAGGCACAACGGCGTTTCCTCGTGAATCTTCTTTGAATAAATTCTGATCTAAATTCAGCCAAACAAATCCTAATTTATCCGGACTATTATTAGTATACGTGATTTCATCTGTAGCAACAATTTCGTTTGATGTTGCATTTAATTTTGCCGTTATTTGATAATCGGCTCTGTTTTGCCAATATTCAACTCCGGGCTGACCACTGGCAGAACGGGTTGTTGTACCATTTTTAGTGTAAAAATGTGGTGCAAAAGCATCGTGATAATTGTAATTATTAACAGGGGTTACTGCTGTTGTAGCTGGCGTTTGCTGTGCCCAAACAGAAGAAATCCCTACAAACAAAGCCATGGTTAATAAGGCTTTTGAGGATTGTTTTTTCATATTTTTTAGCTGTTTATGTAGCAAATTAATGAAAAAAAAAGCTATTTACAGAGAAAAATTTAACCTTAAATTA
This sequence comes from Flavobacterium sp. N1736, assembly GCF_025947065.1. Taxonomy (NCBI): domain Bacteria; kingdom Pseudomonadati; phylum Bacteroidota; class Flavobacteriia; order Flavobacteriales; family Flavobacteriaceae; genus Flavobacterium; species Flavobacterium sp. N1736. The sequence continues at coordinate 809,654 of NZ_CP109994.1, read as the reverse complement.
AAGTTTAGCAAAATTTTATCAAAAAAATAATTTAAGCGATTTTCTTAGAAAAACTAAATTTTAAAAAATATATTTACATTTGGATAAAAACTAATTTCTTTCAATTATATAATTTTGAACACAACAATATCAAATTCAACACTTAAAGCTTCTATCAAACATGCCGGAGCTGAATTGTTTTCATTAAAAGACAATCAAAACAAAGAACATATCTGGGAAGGGAATCCTGTTTTTTGGGGAAAACATTCTCCTGTTCTTTTTCCGATTGTGGGAACTTTAAAAAACAATACTTATACGATTAATGAAAAAGAATATCATTTGCCAAGACATGGTTTTGCGCGCGATATGGAATTTCAATTGATTAATAAAACTGAAAATAACGCTACTTTTTCATTACAATCGAATAATGAAACGCTGAAAAAATATCCTTTTGAGTTTGAATTACAGCTTATTTATACGCTTAAAGAATTTACTTTGGATATTGAATATAAGGTAATTAATAAAGGGGATACTAAAATGCCTTTTTCTATAGGTGCGCATCCTGCGATTGCTTTGTCTGAGAATTTTGAAAATTATGCTTTTAAATTTGAGAAAGATGAAGTTTTAAAATATTCTCTCTTAGAAAATGATTTGATTTCGAATAAAACAGAAACTTTAGCGACTACTGAAAATTTGGTTCCGCTGCATTATAAATTGTTCGAAAATGATGCTTTGGTTTTTAAAACTCTGGAATCTAATTCCATCACTATTCTTGAGAATTCAAAACCGTATGTAAAAGTTGATTTTGAAGATTTTCCGAGTTTAGGAATCTGGACAAAAGATCAGGCTCCGTTTGTGTGTATTGAGCCGTGGTTTGGTTACTCAGACACGGCAGAAAATTCAGGTAATTTATTCGAAAAGGAAGGGATTTTAATTTTGGATGCACAACAAACATTCCACTCAAAATTTAGTCTACAAATATTATAAAATAAAAAAATGCTGGAATTTAACTTTTCTCCATTTCCAATTATAGAAACTGAGCGTTTACTTTTAAGACGGATTGCAAATGACGATGTAAACGAAATTTTTGAATTGCGTTCAAATCCTGAAACCATGAAATATATTCCGAGACCTTTAGTGAAAAATACTGAAGATGCGCTCGAACATATTGCTATGATTGACGAAAAAATTGAAACCAATGTGGGAATTAATTGGGCTATTACTTTAAAAGGTAATCCTAAATTATTGGGAATTATTGGTTTTTACAGAATGCAGCCTGAAAATTTCCGTGCCGAAATTGGCTATATGTTACTACCTGAGTTTCATGGAAAGGGAATTATTCCTGAAGCCGTAAATAGATTAAACAGATATGGTTTTGATGATTTAAAGCTACATTCTATTGAAGCCGTTATCGATCCGGAAAATTTTGCTTCGGAAAAGGTACTGCAAAAATGTGGTTTTGTTAAAGAAGCACATTTTAAAGAATCAGAATTTTATGAAGGGCGTTTTTTAGATAAAGTAATTTATTCGTTATTAGACAAGTAAGAGCTTTTTGCAAAAAAAAAGTAATCAAATACACTATTTTTCACAATAGGAACAATCGTATTACGTTATATTTGCACGCGAAATAAGTATTTAAGCTTTATTTCTTTTGTACACGAAAACTTCTTTTATGAAAAAATTACTCATTTTGTTTGTTCTTTTCTTTTCAGTTCAATCACAGAGTCAAACTTATATAAAATTTAATGCTGCTACGGCTTTGGTTGCTATACCAAATCTAGGAATTGAAACAAGTATTGGCGAGAAAACTACTTTTAGTGTTGATGTTATGGCTTCTTTTTGGGAATCTGTAAATGGACATAATCCAATGAAATTTTACACATTAACTCCTGAAGTTCGTTATCATTTTAAAGAAAAATACAACGGTTTTTATATTGGAGCAAATGCAGGACCGGATATTTATGAATTACAAAAATGGAACTATTGGGATAGTAATAAATACGAGCACGGTTTTGGTTACCGTTTAGGTGTTACTGTTGGTTATAATATTAAACTAAACGATAAATTTGTTATTGATATTTTTGCAGGCGGTGGCTGGCATCAAGGGTTTTATCATGGATATTACAACGACGGAACTCCGGGAAGATATGAAAAAGCACAAAATTGGAACAAAAGCGGCGAATGGCTTCCGTATCGTGGCGGTGTCATGATTTCGTATAAATTATAATTACTTCGCCAATTTAGGCAAAGATTTTATATACAAATCTTCTACTTTTTTACGAGCCCAATCGGTTTTTCTTAAAAAAGTTAAGCTGGATTTTACACTAGGATTTGAAAGAAAACATTTTATGGGAATTAATTCTGATAATGTATCAAAACCATAATATTCTACCAGAGATTCTACTATTTTTTGAAGTGTAATTCCGTGTAACGGATCTTTAGATGCTTGCTTTTCCATAATGCAAATTTATATCATTTATGTAAAAACAATTGCTCTTTCGTTTATTTGTTACTAAATTTGTCACACTATGTTAAAAACAGTCAATATACTTAATAAAAGAGCTCGATTTGATTATGAAATCATCGACACTTATACAGCCGGAATCGTTTTATCCGGTACCGAAATTAAATCTATACGTTTAGGAAAAGCTAATATTACAGAGAGTTTTTGCGAATTTAGTAATCTGGAACTTTTTGCCATTAATACTTATATTGAAGAATATTCTTTTGGAAATCAATTTAATCATAAATCAAGAAGTGAACGAAAATTGCTTTTAAACAAAAAAGAATTAAAAAGTCTTCATAAAAGTGTACAGGCAAAAGGATTAACTATTGTTCCGTTAAAGCTATTTACTAACGAAAAAGGTCTTGCAAAACTGCAAATTGGTCTTTGTAAAGGAAAGAAAAACTACGACAAACGTGAATCTTTAAAAGAACAAGATACAAAACGAGATCTTGATCGTATTAAAAAGGCATACAACTAAATCTTAATTTACTGTAAAAGAACATTTTTTAATATTTTATTCTTATTTTTACTACAATTTAATTTAAAATAAGAAGAAATGAAAAAGTACCTAATTCTATTAACTGCAATTATACTTTCGGGTTGCAGCAGTAACACTTCGATTGTAAATAGTTGGAGAGATCCAAAAATAACAATAGCTCAGGAACATTTTAAAAAAGTTTTGGTTGTAGTATTGGTGAAAGACGAAGCTTCGAGAAGAGTAGCCGAAAATAGAATTGCTGCCGGTAATGAAATTTTTAAAACTTCCTATCAATATTTAAACGAAACTACAGCACAACTTACAAAAGAACAAAAATTAAAAATTCTGCAAGATGAAAATTTTGACGGAGTTATCACAATGCGTTTAGTAAGTACTGAAAAAGAAACAAATTACGTTCCCGGAACTTATACAGGAATGTATTACGGTGGTTTTGATGGGATGTACACAGGAATGTACGGTTACGGTTTTGGAAACTGGTACGGAATGTACTCGCCTAGCTTTTATGATCCGGGATATTATCAGGAAACCACTTCGTATATGGTAGAAACCAATATTTTTTCATTAAAAGAAAATAAATTAATCTGGACAGGAACAACAAAATCTGATTATGTCACAGATCTCGGACAAACAGTTGATGCGATTATGCAGGCTGTGGTTAAAGAAATGAGAAAAGACGGCTCATTGCCTCCAAAATAGATAAAAATTAAGCAATATTTAAGTATTGCTTTTTTTTACCAATAAAAATGACTAAATTTGTCAAGACATTTAAAAACATTAAAAATGAAAACGCTTCTTAAAAATGCCCGCGAACAAAAAGGATTAAAAACTCGTGAAGTTGCACAGCTTTTGGGTATAGATCAGGCTTTAGTAAGCAAATTTGAAAGCGGTACACGAAAGCCAACTAAAGAGCAGGTTTCTAAATTAGCGCAGCTTTTAGAAATAGATTACGAAACTTTAATGATTGCATGGTTAAAGGAAAAAATTTTATATGAAATAGGAGACGATGAGTTTGCGCTAAAAGCCCTTATGGTTGCTGAGCAGGAAATTAAATATAACAAAACGATCTCAAAATTAAAGATATCAAATACTTTAGAAAAAATTCTACAGGAAATTGATGTCCTAAAAGAAAAATTGGATAATTACAGGCAATTTGACAGTTATAAAGTTGCTCAGGCACTTGAACTCGAATACACTTTTGAAAGTAATAGAATTGAAGGAAATACAATGACACTTCGCGAGACAGATTTAGTTATCAATGAAGGTTTGACTATTTCAGGAAAAAGTATGAGAGAGCATCTGGAGGCTATAAACCATCAGGAAGCAATTGGTTTTATAAAGGATTTAATGAGTAAAAATAATTCTATAAATGAGCGTGATCTTTTATCAATTCATAATTTAATACTTAGAGGAATAATTCCGGAAGATGCAGGTCGATATAGAAAAGTTCAGGTGATGATTAAAGGAAGTACGCATATGCCGCCACAGCCTTTTATGGTTGCTAAAGAAATGGAAGATTATTTTATTTGGTACGAAATCAATAAAAACAAATTACATCCTGTTATTCTGGCTGCCGAAATGCATGAAAGACTGGTGACCATTCATCCTTTTATTGATGGAAACGGTAGAACCTCACGCTTGATTATGAATTTAATTTTAATGCAAAAAGGGTATCTAATAGCCAATATAAAAGGAGATTACGAAAACAGAATGCAATATTATCAATCTCTTGAAACTGCTCAGACTAAAAACAATAAAGAAGATTTTTTAATGTTTATTGCTCAAATTGAGAAAGAAAGTTTAGAAAGATATATTGGTATTATTGCTCAATAAAAACAAAACCCACTAAATAATTAGTGGGTTTTGTTTTTAATTTTTATCTTCTAATAAAGGAACAAATCGAAACTCTCCAAACTCGTGTTTTTCGAATTGCGTTTCGTTTTTACGAATCAATAAAGTCATAATCTGAACATCTTCTCCTAACGGAATTACAAGCCTTCCTCCTATTTTTAATTGTGCCATTAATGGCTGAGGAATAAACGGTGCGCCGGCTGTAACAATAATACTATCAAACGGTGCATGATTTGGCAAACCTTTGTAACCGTCTCCAAACGAAAGATGTTTTGGGCGAATATTTAATTTTGGAAACAAGTTTGAAGTTGCTTTAAACAATTCATTTTGTCTCTCAATACTATAAACTTTAGCGCCAAGCATAAACAAAACAGCAGTTTGATAGCCTGATCCTGTACCAATTTCTAAAATTTTGTGATCTTTTTTTACTTCTAACAATTGCGATTGAAATGCAACTGTATAAGGCTGCGAGATAGTTTGCCCCGCTCCTATAGGAAATGCCTTATCCTGATAAGCATAATCTTCAAAACTTGAATTTAAAAAAAGGTGTCTCGGGATTTTCTTTATCGCATCCAAAACCGCTCTGTCAGTAATTCCTTTTTGTTCTAAAGTGCTTACTAATTGATTACGAAGTCCTTGATGTTTGGCAGTATCTTTCAAAATTGGTTTATTTTATTTTGGTAAAATTAAGAAACTAAATACTAAATCAAATATTGATTTTTAATTATTAAATCGCTAAATCTTTATTACATTAACTTTTACTTTCAACAAATAAATTATATTTTTGTTTAAAATACATTCTCATGTTAAAAGTAGGAGTTTTAGGTGCTGGTCATCTAGGTAAGATACATTTACGCTTATTACAACAATCTGACAAATACGAATTAGTTGGATTTTACGACGAAAATCAGGAAAATGCCGAAAGAATTTCAAAAGAATTTGGCTATAAAAACTTCAGCACAATTGCAAAATTAATCCACGCTGTCGATGTAATCGATATTGTAACGCCAACACTTTCGCACTATAAATGTGCTAAAGTAGCGATTAAATCAGGAAAACACATCTTTATAGAAAAACCAATTGCCAATACTGTTGAAGAAGCCGAAGAAATTATCGCTTTAGCAAAAGAGTATAATGTAAAAGGTCAGGTTGGTCATGTTGAGCGCTTTAATCCTGCGTTTATTGCCACAAAAAACATGATCGAAAACCCAATGTTTATAGAAACGCATCGTTTGGCCGAGTTTAATCCCCGTGGAACAGATGTTCCTGTGGTTCTAGATTTAATGATTCACGATATTGATGCGATTTTGAGTGTTGTTCATTCAAAAGTAAAAGATATTCATGCGAGTGGAGTTTCTGTAATTAGTGATACTCCCGATATTGCCAATGCACGAATTGAATTCGAAAATGGTTGTGTTGCCAATTTAACAGCAAGCAGAATTTCGATGAAAAACATGCGTAAAACACGTTTTTTTCAAAAAGATGCCTACATTTCTGTTGACTTTTTAGAGAAAAAATGTGAAGTCGTTCGTATGAAAGACGCACCGGAAGTTCCCGGAGATTTTGATATGATTCTGCAAAATGCCGAAGGTGTAAAAAAACAAATCTACTTTACAAATCCTGATGTTGAGCAAAACAACGCAATTCTTGACGAATTAGAATCTTTTGCAAATGCTATTAATACAGATACTACTCCGGTTGTAACTTTAGAACAAGCTACAGATGCTTTAAGAGTAGCGTATCAAATTATTGATTGCTTCGATAAATAATATAATTTTAAAAATAAAATTAGCCACGAATTCACTGCTTAATTAGTGAATTCGTGGCTAAATCATAAATATAATACCAATAGAAAAATGAAAACTATAGCTGTAATTGGTGCAGGAACAATGGGTAACGGAATTGCTCATACTTTTGCACAAAGTGGTTTTACCGTAAAACTTATCGATGTTTCTGAAAAATCATTAGATAAAGGAATGGCAACTATTGCCGCCAATTTAGACAGAATGTTGTCTAAAGGAACTATTACTCAGGAAGATGTTGCTAAAACCATTACCAATATTATTACCTATACTGATATTAAAGACGGTGTGGTTGGTGTTGATTTGGTTGTTGAAGCTGCTACAGAAAATGTAGAGTTAAAACTGAATATCTTTAAACAATTAAACGAAGCTTGTTCTCATAATACAATTTTGGCGACTAATACTTCTTCAATTTCAATTACACAAATTGGATCCGTAGTTACACATCCTGAGCGTGTTATCGGAATGCATTTTATGAATCCCGTGCCAATTATGAAGTTAGTCGAAATCATTCGCGGATACAATACCAGCGATGAAGTCACTAAAATTATAATGGATTTATCTGTAAAATTAGGAAAAACGCCTGTTGAAGTAAACGATTATCCGGGTTTTGTAGCAAACAGAATTTTAATGCCTATGCTAAACGAAGCAATCGAAACGTTATATAATAAAGTTGCCGGAGTTTATGAAATTGATACTGTAATGAAATTAGGAATGGGGCACCCAATGGGACCGCTTCAACTTGCTGATTTTATTGGTCTTGATGTTTGTCTGGCTATTCTAAATGTAATGTACGAAGGTTTTAAAAATCCAAAATATGCGCCTTGCCCATTATTAGTAAATATGGTTAGAGCCGGAAAATTAGGAGTAAAATCCGGTGAAGGTTTTTATGATTATAGTGAAAGTAAAAAAGCAGAGAAAATATCTAAGCAGTTTATTCTTTCATAAAAAAGAAATACCATGTCAATTCAATCGAATTTAAATACTATTAAGGCCAGTTTGCCTGAAAATGTAACTCTCGTTGCCGTTTCTAAAACAAAACCCGTTTCAGACTTGATGCAAGCTTATGAAGCAGGTCAGCGCATTTTTGGAGAAAATAAAATCCAGGAAATGGCTGAGAAATGGGAAGAAATGCCTAAAGATATTCAATGGCATATGATTGGTCATGTGCAAACGAATAAAGTCAAATATATGGCACCATTTGTTAGTTTGATTCATGGTGTTGATAGTTTGAAATTATTGCAGGAAATCAACAAACAAGCTCTCAAAAACAATAGAATTATCGATTGTTTGCTTCAAATACATATTGCCGAGGAAGAAACTAAATTTGGTTTAGACGAAAATGAATTAAATGTACTTATTTCTTCATCTGAGTTCAAAGAACTGAAAAATATTCGTACCTTAGGTTTAATGGGAATGGCAACATTTACAGAAAACCACAATCAAATTAAAAAAGAATTTACACATTTAAAGTCGATTTTTGATTCAATTAAAACTTTGCAGACTGAAAACTGCAAACTGAATACTATTTCCATGGGAATGTCCGGCGATTACCAACTTGCTATAGAATGCGGAAGCACAATGGTGCGTATTGGAAGCAGCATTTTTGGAGGTCGTTAATCAAAAAAATCAATGTCAATTGCAAAAGTCAAAAATCAATAATTAAATGGAAAAAATATTCAATTTTGAAGATCGATTAGTTCGCTTTGCAGGAGAATGCATTTTTTTTACAAGACAATTAGAAAGATTATTTGAAAATGAATATTATAAAAATCAATTAATAAGATCATCTGGAAGTGCATCCTTAAATTTTGGGGAAGCACAAGGCACAATTACCGATAAAGATTTTATTTTTAAAGTTTCATTAGTCGTAAAAGAGTTAAAAGAGTCAAGAAACTCATTAAAAATTCTAGATTATATTAAAGAAGATGATAACGATAAAAGAAATAAACTTCTAATTGAAGTTGAACAACTTGTAGCAATTTCATCAAAAATGATAATAAATAAAAAATAATTTTCAATGACAATCATAATATCAATAACAAAATTCAATTTTAAATATTGATTTTTGACATTGTAATTGATTTTTGTTATTGATATTGACATTGAAAATGTACGCAATACTAGACATAGAAACTACTGGAGGCCAGTTTAATGAAGAAGGAATTACCGAAATCGCCATTTATAAATTTGATGGACACGAAGTAGTTGACCAATTTATTAGTCTTGTTAATCCTGAAATTCCGATTCAGCCCTTTGTGGTAAAATTAACGGGGATCAATAATGCCATGTTACGTTCGGCACCAAAGTTTTTTGAAGTTGCGAAACGAATTATTGAAATTACTTCTGACTGCATTATTGTTGCTCATAACGCCTCATTTGATTATAGAATTTTACGTACCGAATTCAGACGTTTGGGCTACGATTTTGAAGCCAAAACACTTTGTACCGTAGAACTTGCTAAAAAATTAATTCCGGAACAACCTTCTTATAGCTTAGGAAAATTAGTTCGAGCACTTGGAATTCCAATGGCAGACAGACATCGTGCCAGCGGAGATGCAATGGCAACTACAAAACTTTTCAAAATGCTTCTTGAAAAAGATCTGGAAAAAACAATCGTAAAAGATTTTATAAAGCTGGAAGTTGAAAAAGGAATTTCTCCAAAATTAATGGATTTGGTAGGACAAATGCCTTCTAAAACCGGCATTTATTATATTTATAATGAAGGCGGTACATTAATTTACATCGGCAAAAGCCAAAATATTCGGAAAAGAGTAAACCAGCATTTTACAGGGATTACAACCAAAAGTAAAAAAATTCAGGCAGAAGTTTTTACCATTACTTATGATGAAACCGGAAGCGAATTAATTGCTTTATTGAAAGAAAGCGAGGAAATAAAAGTAAACCGCCCAAGGCACAATCGCTCACAGAAAAAAACTTTTTTTCCGTTTGCCTTATATACAGAAAAAGATTCAAACGGATATTTGAATTTAAAACTTCAAAAAGCAGATGGCCGTAAAAAAGAAATTACATCTTTTATTTCTTTACAGGAAGGAAAAAATATGCTTTTCAAATTCACTGCGAAATATCATTTATGCCAAAAACTGACAGGTTTATATCAAAGTAAAAAAGAATGTTTTCAATATAAAATAAAAGAATGTGACGGCGCCTGCATTGGCGAAATCACACCCGAAATATATAATGCCCGCGTGCAGGAATTTATCTCTGAAAATAGTTTTGAAAACAAAAGCATGATTATTATTGACAGAGGCCGAAACATAAACGAACGCAGCGCCGTATTAATCGAAAACGGACAATATAAAGGATACGCCTATTATGATTTGAATTATCAGATTACGAATATCGATATCTTAAAAAACATATTAATTCCAATGCAAAACAATCGGGATGTTAAAAACATTATCCAGCAATACATCCGTAAAAGTAAATCAGTTAAAATTCTTCATTTTTAACACAACTAAACTTTCATTATCTTTGTCGATATGGGTAAAGTGAAATCAAAATACGAAATCTTTCGGGAAAAAATCAAAATCATTCTATATGGTACCAATACCATTTTAGGAAGAATGTTTGATTTAGTACTTCTTGGACTAATTTTGCTGAGTGTTCTGTTAATCATGATGGAAACAGTACAGGGAATTAATCAAAAATATCATTCGCAACTTATTATCTGTGAATGGGTTATAACTGTGTTTTTTACCATTGAATATATTTTACGCATTATTTCAATACAAAAACCGGTAAAATATGTTTTCAGCTTCTACGGAATCATTGATCTGCTTGCTGTATTACCCATGTATTTATCGATATTTTTTCCAGGAGCGAGCATTTTATCTATTGTAAGAGCACTGCGTTTCTTTAGATTGTTCAAGATTTTACATATTCCACAAATCTCACATCAATCCATACAACTTCGTGAGGCGATCGAAGCCAGCAAAGAAAAAATTCTGGTTTTTATCTATTTTGTTCTCATTAGCACTATAATAATTGGTTCAATTATGTACTTAGTCGAAGGCAGAACATCTGGATTCACCAGCATACCAATGAGTATTTACTGGACAATTGTAACTTTAACTACTGTTGGCTATGGCGATATCTCTCCACAAACACCATTAGGACAATTCATTGCGGCATTAGTAATGATTTTAGGTTACGGAATTATAGCTGTACCAACCGGAATCGTAACTGCTGAATTTGCAAAAAGCAGCCTAAAAAACAATTCAGTTAGCGGAAAAAAAAGCTGCAAAAAATGCCATGCGCAAATTCATTTTGATAACGCAAAATATTGTTATGAATGCGGAACAGAATTACCCAATTAATTTAAGAAGCTATTCCAGCTGTACATTACAACTCATTCTTACGTTTGTTGTTTTTATTTCCATCTGGGCTAAAAAATATGAAATACTTAATTACCATTGTCGGACCAACAGCTATAGGCAAAACAGCCTTGAGTATTGCTTTGGCACAACATTTTAAATGTGAAATAATTTCTTGTGACAGTCGTCAGTTTTTTAAAGAAATGACTATTGGTACAGCCGTTCCAAATCAGGAAGAACTTAATTCAGCCAAACATCATTTTATTCAAAATAAATCAATTTTCGAAAATTATACCGTTGGCGATTACGAAAAAGAAGCGCTTCTTAAATTAGAAGAATTATTTCAGAACAAAGATTACGCTATTTTAATTGGCGGTTCAGGATTATATGTCGATGCTATTTTAAAAGGTTTTGATGAATTTCCTGAAATTGATTCTTCGATAAGAACTGAAGTAAATTCAAACTACGAAAAACTCGGAATCAATTATCTACAAGAACAATTACAGCTTTTAGATCCGGAATATTTTCAAAAAATAACGGAAGAAAATCCACAGACTTTACAAAATCCGCAACGAATGATGCGTTTCGTAGAAGTCTGCATCGGAACACAAAAACCATATTCATCCTTCTTAAATCAAAAGAAAAATAACAGAAACTTCACTCCTGTTTTAATTGGTCTGGAAGCTGACAGACACGTCATTTACGACCGTATTAATCAACGTGTTGACATCATGATGAACGAAGGTTTATTAGATGAAGCAAAAGCTTTGTATCCAAATAAAGCGTTAAATGCGCTGCAAACTGTGGGTTATAGAGAATTATTTAGTTATTTTGACGGAGATTTTTCGTTGCCATTCGCAATTGAAGAAATCAAAAAAAATACCCGACGTTTTTCTAAGAGACAACTTACCTGGTTTAAGCGAAATGAAACCACAAAATGGTTTGATTATGCTACACCAAAAAACGAAATCATTTCGTTTATTCAATCTAAAATATAATATCAAAAAAATATAAAATTAAAAAATGCCAATATCACTAAATTTCACTTCAGTTTTAAGTAAAGACTGGGAAATCAATTTTACACAATGCACGCCAAATGGTTTCTTAAAATATACTGACTTATGTAATATTTTGCAACTAACTGCGGCCGCACATTCTGAAGTTGGCGGCATCAGTTTTTTTGATATGCAGGAATTTCACCAGGCTTGGGTTTTAAGCAGAATGCGTGTTGAAATTAGCGCTTTACCAAAATGGCAGGATATTGTTACTGTAAAAACATGGATCAATAGTTTAGAAAATTCGCGTTCGGTTCGTGCTTTGGAAATGTACGTAAATGGTAAAAAAATAGTAGGCTGCGAAACGTATTGGGCGGTTTTTAATACACAAATGCGTCGTCCTGAAGCGTTGGCTTTACCATACGAACATTTTGAATTGTTTCCTGAAAATCGTGCTACAAAGGAAGGATTTTCAAAAATAAACATCAATCACGAAAAAGGAGCGATTTTTGAAAAAACAGTTTATTTATCAGATTTAGATATTGTAAATCATGTTAATAATGTCAAGTATTTAGAATGGTGCCTTGATCATGTTGATGAAAAACGAATATTAAAACAAGAGGTAAAAAGCTTTGAAATGAACTTTATGAAAGAGCTTTCTCTTAAAGATAATGTCGTTATTCATGAAAGTGAAGATGATGATCATACTACAGCAACATTTAGTATTACAAAAGGCGAAAAGACGTGTTTTGCTTTAGAATTACATTGGAAATAATTTATTCGCCACAGATTAACATAAAAAAAGCCCTGATTTCTCAGGGCTTTCTATTTTTTGGATGAACTAGTTTGTATTAGATACTTATTCAGTTACTTTGCTTTTAACAACTAATCTGAAACCTTCTCCGTGAATGTTAAGAATTTCAACATCTTCATCAGATTTTAGATATTTTCTTAATTTAGCGATGTAAACATCCATACTTCTTGAAGTAAAATAGTTGTCATCTCTCCAGATTTTTGTTAACGCTAATTCTCTTGGCATTAAATCATTTTCATGAAGAATTAACATTTTAAGCAATTCGTTCTCTTTTGGAGATAACTTAATTGGTTCGTCGTTTTCAAAAGTTAAAAATCTAAGTTTAGAATTTAAGTGGAATTTACCAATATTAAACTCAAACTGAACTTGTTCTGCTTTTGTATCTGCCGATTTTCTTTGGATAATAGCTTTGATTTTCATCAATAACACTTCTGAATCAAAAGGTTTATTCAAGTAATCATCAGCACCGGCTTTATACCCTTTTAACACATCTTCTTTCATAGATTTTGCTGTTAAAAATATAATTGGCACTTCGCTATTTTTTTCTCTAATCTCTTTGGCTAAAGTATAACCATCTTTATAAGGCATCATTACATCAAGAATGCATAAGTCATATACGTCCTTCTTGAATTTCTCGAAACCTTCCATACCGTTTTTAGCTAAAGTAACTTCAAAGTCATTTAACATTAGATAATCTTTAAGAACTGCCCCAAAATTAAGGTCATCTTCTACTAAAAGTATTCTTTTGTTATTATTTTCCATATTTTAATTTATTAATGGTATTTTTATTATAAAGGTGCTACCTTTTCCTTTTTCGCTTTCAACATATACTTGACCATTGTGATCCTCAACTATTCTTTTTACATAAGCCAGACCTAAACCGTGTCCTTTTACATTATGTAAATCTCCTGTATGTTCTCTATAAAACTTCTCAAAAACTCTTTTTTGAGCTATCTTACTCATACCAAGTCCGTTATCTTTAACTTTTATCAGAATCATGTCTTTAACGTTTTCTGTAAAAATTTCAATTTCTGGAACATCCGGAGAATATTTTATTGCATTTTCTAAAATATTTACCAAGACATTTGTAAAATGAACTTCATTTACCAAACATGTTGTTCTCGCGGCATTTAGATGTTTTACAACAGATCCGTGTCTATCTTCTAAAATTAGATTTACGTGTTCGATTGCATCATCAATTATATCATGAATGGCTGTTGGCTCTTTTGTAATATCCAGTTCTCTTTTTTCTAATTTCGAAATTCGAAGAACATTTTCTACCTGAGCGTGCATTCGTTTATTTTCATCTCTTATCATTTGAAGATAGCGGAAAACTTTTTCTTTATCTTCTATAATTTTTGGATTTCTGATCGCATCTAATGCTAAGTTTATTGTTGCAATTGGCGTTTTAAACTCATGCGTCATATTATTTATAAAATCTGTTTTGATTTCAGAAATATGCTTTTGACGCAACAATTGGTTCAATGCACTTGTATAAGCTATTATTATGATCAGTGTAAATATGATCGATAATATGGTTATACTTAATAACTCTGACAATAGAAATTTTTTCTTGTGAGGAAAAGTTATAAATAATTCATATTTACTATTTCCTTCATTATCAGTATATATTGGTATGTGATAACTTGCATCTTTATCGTAATGAAAACCATCCGATTTTATTTTTGTTGCTAAACCACTATTAAGAACGCCAAATTCGAACTTGGTTTTTACGCCATATTCTTCTAATTCTTTTTTTAATAGTTTTTGTAACTTATCTTTTGTAATTCTTCCTTCAATCGGAGTAAGTGAAGCAATATCTTTGTATTGAATCTGCTGTTGAACTTTATTTAGAATATCTAAGCTGCCTGATTTTTCTATTTTTAAATCTGGTATAATACTTTGTCCTAAAGTATTATTATCGATATTATTATTGTTATTATAAACTTCAGTTACTCGTTTTGAGCTAAAATTTTTAAATCTTTCGCTGCTAAACTTTTTGTTAAAAAGTGATCCACTTATATCGTAATCTTCAGATGTAAGTGTATTTGAATAAACTATTGTTTTATTTGTCTTTGTATTTCTTTGAACGTATAAAACTTCAAGTAAGTCTTCTTTTTTAGGAATTTTGCCTGTACTGTCTTTTATACGATTGTATTTGTCATAAAAGCTATACTCCTCTTGCTGTTCAAGTTTATCAGCAACATTTCCAATTACCTGGGTAACGTGGTATTTAAATTGTTCGTCATTATTTTTGAACGAAGAATTGAACCAAAATACCTGAACCAGAATTATCCCTATTAAGGACAAGCTCATCAATAAAACAAGTATTCTAAAAAATAATTTATTCATCGAAACAAAATTAATATTTTAACAATATACTAAATAATACATTAACCAAATATTAACATTTAAGACTGATTTTGTTTAATATCTAAAATTTTAAGAATTTTAACAACTTCTTCCTTAGCATTTTTAAGATTATCGTTATTAATAACAAAATTGCTTCTTGAAATTCGATTTTCATCATTCCATTGCATTTTCATTCGGCTTAAAACCTGCTCCCTTGTAGTATTATCGCGCTCTAAAACTCTTTTTATTCTTATTTCTTCCGGTGCAGTGACTGTTATAATAAGATCACAATCTTTATATCGCCCACTTTCAAATAAAATGGCAACTTCATAAATTATATATTGATATTTTTTATGTTGCAATAACCATACCTCAAAATCCTTTTTTACAGCCGGATGTACAATTGCATTTAATTGTTCCAATTTGTTTTTATCATTGAATACAATTTCAGCAAGTTTAGCACGATTTAAAATATTGTTTTCAAATAAGGCTTCTCCAAATGCTGTTTTTATCTGATCAATAATTTCTTCAGACTGCATTACTCTTTTGGCTCCGTCATCAGCAATGTAAACAGGAATTCCCATTTCTTGAAAATAATTCGCAATGGTTGTTTTTCCACTACCAATTCCTCCCGTTAAACCAATAACTTTTGTCATACTATACTTTAAAAAACATACGAGGAAAAGCTTCTTGTGGTTTTTTCTTTAAAATGATAATTTTTATGAAAGATTCTAAAAAACCTATTCCGTAACCGTAAAATTGTTTCCACACAGCAATAACAGATAAATATCCAATTTTAATGCTTTTATTCTGAATGCTCGCTGTAAGAAAAATTATAACGAAATATACAAAATATAATTGTAATAAAATATCAATATTGAAAATTAATAGTAAAAAAGCTAATAATAATCCTAATATAAATACGGTTGGAAAGAAGAAAGTTAACTTATTATGTTCTGGATACCAGCTATTTAATATTGGTCTTGCTTTGCCAAATTTATTTACCTGAACAGCGAATTTTTCCCAGTCAATTCTGCGTTTATGGTATACAAAAGCCTCTGGAAACAGTCTGGTTTCAAAACCAAGGTTCCATAAACGGATCGATAAATCAGGATCTTCGCCAGGATGAATGTTACCAAAACCATTTGAAGCTTCAAAAGCTTTCTTAGAAATTCCCATATTAAAACTACGAGGCTGAAATTTATTGATTTTTTCAGATCCACCGCGAATTCCGCCAGTTGTAAGAAAAGATGTCATGGCAAAATTAATTGCTTTTTGAATATCCGAAAAACTGGCTAAAGCTCTGTCCGGACCTCCAAAACAATCTACATAACTTTTGTCTAATTCTTTTTTAACCTCGGTTAAATAATTTGGAGGAATTATACAATCTGAATCAAAAATGATAAAATAATCACCTCTGGCCTTTTGCATACCAAAATTGCGTGAATCTCCCGGGCCTGAATTTTCCTTAAAATAATAGGAAATATTCAATTTTCCCTGATATGTCATGACAACATCTTTGCAAGGAATTGAAGAACCATCTTCTACAAGAACAATTTCAAAAGCTTCCTGATAGTCTGATTTTGTAAGGCTTTCTAAAAGTTCATCAACTTCATCCGGACGATTATACACGGGTATAATTAAAGAAAAAATCATAATGGAATATGCGTTTTTAAAGTATCGATTGTTTTAAATTTCAAAATTTTAACAAAGATATGTTATATTAATAAAAAAACCATTCGCCGTAACGAATGGTTTTTATTTATAAGGCTAATTTATATTTATTTAATACTGTCAATTTCTACAACTTCGTTTGCTTCCGCTTTATAATCAACTCCTGCAAATTCAAATCCGAATAGGTTTAAGAAATCGTTTCTATATCCTGCTAAATCACCAATTTGAGGTAAAGTTTCAGTAGTTGCTTCTAACCAAAGTTTAGCCACTTTTGCCTGAACATCATCACGCATTTCCCAGTCGTCAATTCTAATTCTTCCTTTATCATCAACCGGAACTTCTGATCCTGAATATAATCTGTCCTGAAACAAACGTTGAATTTGCTCGATACAACCTTCATGAATTCCTTCTTCTTTCATGATTTTATATAAAAGAGAAATATATAATGGAATTACAGGAATTGCAGAACTTGCTTGTGTAACTAACGCTTTGTTTACAGAGACATAAGCTTTACCACCTAACGATGCCAAACTGTCTGTAATAGAGAATGCAGTAGCTTCTAAATGGTCTTTTGCACGACCAATTGTACCTTTACGGTAAACTGCTTCTGTTAATGATGGTCCGATATACGAATAAGCAACTGTTACAGCTCCTTCTGCTAATAAATTCTCCGCTTTTAAAGCATCAATCCACATAGCCCAGTCTTCACCGCCCATTACGGCAACGGTATTTTCTATATCATCTTCATTTGCAGGTGCAATAGAAACTTCAGTCACATTTCCTGTATGAAAATCTACTGTTTTGTTTGTAAATGTTTGTCCAATTGGTTTTAGAACTGAACGGTGCGTAACGCCTGTAACTGGATTTACACGAACCGGCGATGCCAAGCTGTAAATGATAAGATCTACTTGTCCTAAATCTGCTTTTATTAAATCTAACGTTTCTCTTTTTATCTCGTTTGAAAAAGCATCTCCATTGATACTTTTTGCATATAAACCTGCTTTATGCGCTTCATTTTCAAAAGCTGCTGAATTATACCAACCCGGCGAAGCTGTTTTTCCTTCAACTGGTGGTTTTTCAAAGAACACTCCAATTGTCGCTGCATTAGATCCGAAAGCGCTTGTAATTCTTGAAGCCAATCCAAAACCTGTTGAAGCACCAATAACCAGTACTTTTTTTGCTCCGTCAATTGGACCTTTTGATTTTATATATTCTATTTGATTTTTTACATTTTGCTCGCTTCCTTTTGGGTGTGCAGTCAAACAAATAAATCCTCGCATTCTAGGTTCTATAATCATCTTGTAATTATTTATTGTATTAATTCAATTTCAGTTTTAATTTTTCAAAAATAGACATTTTATCCTTAACCCTTTTCATGTTGGCATTCATATTGTCTATAAAGTTTGGGTTTAAAGCATTTTTCTTCGCTAATTTGTAGAAGTTGTAAGCGGCAATATATTCATTTTCATATTCTGCCATTCTTCCCAATTCACTATTAAATGACGAATGATCAACATTTTCAAGATTTTTAAATGTAAAATCAATATGTTCTTTTGCCTCTGTATATCGACCAATATCAATTAGCAAATATGTATAATTTAAATATGGCGCAGGATATTTCGGTTCGAATTTCATCGCCAGTTTATAATGATAAATTCCTTTATCATAGTTACTTAACTTATTATAATAAATCCATCCTAAATGGTTATGTGCTTTACCAAAATCAGGATATTGAGATAGTATTTCTTCAAGCATTTCTTTTCCGTCGGCAATATTACCTTCAGAAATTAAAGAATCTGCTTTAATAAATTGGTTTTCATAGAAGCTAAGACTTTCCATACCTATTATCTTAATTTAATAATTCTTTTGCGTGATTTAATGCTGAGTCAGAAATATTTGCTCCTGAAAGCATTTGCGCTATTTCTATAATACGTTCATTCGGAAATAAAAGTTTTAATTCTGATTGTGTATCATCTGCAACTGTAGATTTGAAAACTTTAAAATGAGAATCGCCTTTTGCTGCAATCTGCGGTAAATGCGTAATAGCAAATATTTGCATTGTATTGCTCATTTCTTTCATGATTTCGCCCATTCTAATGGCAATTTCTCCGGAAACTCCTGTATCAATTTCATCAAAAATAAGCGTTGGCAATTTTGAGTACTTTGCTAAAATCGCTTTTACAGCCAGCATAATACGTGACATTTCTCCACCTGAAGCAACTTTTTTCAGCAAGCCAAAATCTGTTCCTTTATTTGCAGAGAATAAAAACTGTAACTCATCTTTTCCATTTTGAAAATACGTTTCTGATGGCAAAAGTTCCATTTTAAAACGAACA
Source organism: Flavobacterium sp. N1736 (assembly GCF_025947065.1). Taxonomy (NCBI): domain Bacteria; kingdom Pseudomonadati; phylum Bacteroidota; class Flavobacteriia; order Flavobacteriales; family Flavobacteriaceae; genus Flavobacterium; species Flavobacterium sp. N1736. The sequence goes on along the minus strand of NZ_CP109994.1, from coordinate 790,512 downwards.
TTTGGCATTCCTAAAGTTTCTAAAATCGAAATTAACTGATTTGATAATACCGGAATTGCATTTAATCTGTTTTGGTGAATTGTTGCTGAAAAAGCATCTAATTGCTGTGTTTTTTCCTCAATTACTTTTGATAAAACCGCAATTTCTTCTTCAATATTGCCAAGTTCCAGAACTGAGTTTTCTAAATTTGACTGAATCTCAATTAATTCATCTACAGAATTTACCTGATGTTTTTTCTGCAAATTATAAATTAGCTGTAATTTTTGATTTGTTAGTTCAAGTTTTTCAGGATCATTCAATAATTTTTCAGAAGCGTTTTGCAATTCTCTCGAAACATCATCAAATTCTATGGCTACGCTTATAATTCTTTCAAATAAATTTTGATATTCAGAAGAAAACGGTGCAATTTTCTGCAAAGAAGCTTTAATTTCATTTAGATTATGAAAAACTCCAAATTGTTCTTCATTTGCAATCACTAAGGATTTATCAATCGATTCTTTAATAATTTCTACATTATTCAGTTTTTCAAAATCAGATTCTAATTCTTCCTGTTCGCCTGATTTTAATTTAGCTGCAACCAATTCATTCAATAAAAAAGTATTGTATTCCTGCTCTTTTCCTGAATCGCTTTGTTTTTTTAATAAAGCGTTTAGTTTTGATTTATCTGATTTGTATGTCTTTAATAATTTTTGATAGGCTGCAATGGTACCAAAATTATTAGCAATGGCGTCAATTATTTTAAATTGAACACCTTCATCTGATAATTCCTGAGTTTGCTGCTGCGAATGTATATCTATCAAAAACAAGCTTAGATCTTGTAGTTCCTGAAGATTTACCGGACTGTCATTTATAAAGGCACGTGATTTTCCGGAAGGTAAAATTTCACGTCTGATTATAGTTTCGTCTTCATAATCAATATCGTTTGCTTCAAAAAAATCTTTTAAATTATATTTCGAGATTTCAAATTGTGCTTCAATTACACATTTTTCCTCTTTATTTTTTAATGAAGTCAGATCGGCTCTTTTTCCTAAAACCAATCCTAAAGCTCCTAATATAATAGATTTACCAGCTCCTGTTTCACCTGTAATTATAGAAAAACCTTTTGAAAAATCAATGGACAATTTTTCAATCAGAGCATAGTTTTTAATCGACAGCGAAGTTATCATAGGATAAATATGTGAAAATAAAATTAATGAAGAAAGTTTTAAATTGAAATAATCAATTAAAATTTAATTTGTGACCATTTGGTAGAATTCAACGGCGATACTTTATTCAAGACTTCCGTTAAATCTGTAACCGGAATACTTGGTCCGCCAGAAAAAATAGAAACAATTTCATCTGATTTTGCATCAAAAAATACCCGCGTTAAAAATGCGTTTGGTTTAACTGAGTTTAATTTTCCTATTAATACGATCGAAGATTTTACTTTTTCTTTAGATACTTTTAAATCCTGTGTCATATTATCTAAACCTGTGTGGTATAAAAAACTGGTTTGACGCAAATCGCTGTATGTTGGCGAAACCAAATCATTTATTAAGAAATAACGATTCTGAATTCCATCAGCCTGACTCCATCCCTTATAACCGCCTTGTTGAGCAACATTTGCAATATTCTGTGCTGTTTCAAAATACGGACTTCCGGCACCCATTTGAAAAGTATCGGCATCTAATCCTAAAATTAAATAGCTGTAAAAAGAAACTACAGAGACTAAATTTGATTCAAAAGTGGTTGGATTAAATAATAAAGGCTCATACTCTGTATAAGTAAAGTTGAAATCTTTGTCATTATAATTTAAAACCGGCGATGAATAGGTGGAATTATAAATTAATCTGGAAGATTGCACCTGAATAGTACCTGTAAACTGATCGGAACTATTTGATGAAAGCGTAATATACATCGAACAATTAATTCGTTCGTTTTGTTTTAAAAGCGTTCCCGTCCAGTCTGTTTTGTTTACAAACTCAGATAAAGAAGTTTGTAGTGTCTTAAAAACCTGCTGATTAGGGTTCGGGAGTCTTTCTGTATTTATAGTTACAGTACAATTTAGCTGTTGTGCCTGAGCAAAGCCAAAAATTAGAAATACTAAAAGAGTAACTATTTTATTGTTCATACAAAGGTAATATTTGCTTTTATCGCAATACGATTCAGCTATTTTTATTCGGTTTTTAGATCTGTTTGCTTTAAGAAAAATGTAAAATTACTTTACCTAAAATATCTTCAGCAACTGATTCTTTTGTTTTTAATTCCATTGGTTCAATTTTAAAATTTTTATCAATAAAGGTTACTTTATTGGTTTCTTTTTTAAAACCTGCCCCTTCATCCTGCAACGAATTAAGAACTATCAAATCTAAGTTTTTTTTCTGAATTTTCAGCTTAGCATTTTCAATTTCATTTTCGGTTTCTAAAGCAAAGCCAATTAAAAACTGATTTTTTTTAATTGCTCCCAAAGATTTCAAAATATCTTTTGTTTTTTCGAGTTCTATCGAAAATTCATCAGCATCTTTCTTAATTTTTTGAGAAGCGACTGTCTTCGGTTTATAGTCTGCAACGGCTGCGGCGGCAATGGCAACATCTACATCATTAAAATATTCATGACAGGCGTCGTACATTTCTTGTGCAGAAATCACATTTACCAATTTAATCGAAGTATTTTTAACTTTATAATGTGTTGGTCCCGATACCAAAATCACATCTGCGCCTAAATTTGCTGCGGCATTTGCAATATCAAAACCCATTTTTCCTGAAGAATGATTTCCTATAAAACGTACAGGATCTATTGCTTCGTATGTTGGTCCGGCTGTAATTAGTATTTTTTTTCCTTTTAATGGCAATTTGCTTTCTAAATCGGCTTCAAGAAATGCGATGATATTTTCAGGTTCTGCCATTCGGCCTTCGCCTGACAAACCACTGGCTAATTCGCCATTTTCTGCAGGAATCATTACATTCCCAAATTGTTTTAAAGCCTTAAAACTAGATAGTGTCGAAGGATGTTTATACATATCCAAATCCATTGCCGGAGCAAAATAAACAGGACATTTAGCCGATAAATAAGTAGCAATTAAAAGATTATCGCAGTTTCCGGTTGTCATTTTAGATAATGTATTTGCCGTTGCAGGAGCAATTATCATCAAATCAGCCCAAAGTGCCAATTCGACGTGATTGTTCCAAACTGCATCTTCATCATCCTGATTAAAGAAACTGGAATGTACAGGATTTTTTGATAACGTTGATAAGGTAAGTGGGGTTACAAAATCCTTAGAAGCAGGTGTCATTATCACTTGGACATGTGCACCTGCTTTTATAAAAAGTCGTACTAATGTGGCTGTTTTATACGCTGCAATTCCACCAGAAACTCCCAGTAAAATTTTTTTTCCGTTTAAAACTGACATTATACTATATTATTTGTTTGAACTTCTATGGTAAGTTTTACCGTCTAGCCATTCCTGAACAGCTAAAGCGTGTGGTTTTGGTAATTTTTCGTAAAATTTAGAAACCTCAATTTGTTCTTTATTTTCAAAAACTTCTTCAAGACTGTCATTATAAGTAGCAAATTCTTCTAATTTCTCAGTTAATTCTTTTTTGATTTCAGAATTAATTTGGTTTGCTCTTTTAGCCATAATGGTAATTGCCTCATACACATTTCCTGTTGGCTCTTCAATAACTGTTTTGTTGTAAGTTATTGTATTTACAGGAGCATTCGTCTTTTTTAAATCCATGACTTTATTTATTTAGTAAATTTTTGTAAATCTGTTTCAACTCTGGCGTTCATTTCGTCTGCCTGTTTTTTGTATTTTGTAGCGCTGTTAAACTTTATTAAGTTATTGTAAGCTGCTTTTGCAACGTTTAAACGGTCCTGCATTTTTGAAGGAACACTATTTATTGCTAATTGGTATGCTGAATCGTATTTATAGAACAATGCATCTTCTTTAAAAGGTGTTCCCGGAAAATCAGCTATAAAATTATCAAAAGCAATTAATGCTGATTTATAATCTGAAATCGTGTTGTATCCTTTTGCATTTTCATATGCTTTTTTCTCAAGCTTGCCGTTCAAAATTTGTACAGCTGCATTTGCCTGAGGAAGGTATTCTGAATTTGGATAATTATCTATAAAAGCTTGTAATTTTTCTAAAGCTTTCACTGTATCTGTTTGATCCAAGCTGTAAGACGGAGATAATTTTGAATAACTAAAGGCTCCTAAAAATGCTGCTTCCTGAACTTTTTCGCTTCGTGGATATCCTGAAACAAAACTTTCAAACTGATAACCGGCTAAATAATATTGTTTTGTTTTATAATAAGACTGAGAAAACATGTAAAATAATTTCTCTGCCTGAGGTTTACCTCTATATGTAGACGCTAACTGCTCAAAAAGACGAATCGCCTTGTTATATTTTCCTGCCTCGTACATTTTTGTTGCTATTTCAAATTTTGCTGCAACATCATCATTTTTTAATGCTTTTTGGTAATCACTACAAGAACAAAAAAGGACAACAACAATTAATAGAGATACTATTTTTTTCATTTTCTTATTTATTATGATTTCTTAGACAATTGTGCCAAAGCAAAATCACACCGAAGTTCCGGTGGCAAATTTAGTTATTAATTTAGCTACTACAAAATATTTTTTGGTATATTAAAATACCGTTAATCCTGCTCTACTTTGATACTGTGCTGAACAAATTCATTTAATCTTTTTGCTAATGAATCGTCTACAGAAACCAATGGCAAACGAACTGTGTTCTCAGCAATACCAAGGGCTTGAAAGATTTGTTTGATTCCCGCAGGATTTCCCTGCTCAAAAATCATATCGATACAATCTGATAAAAAGTATTGTGTTTTAAACGCTTCACTAACTTTTTTATTCAGTCCTAAACGAATCATTTCTGAAAATTCTTTAGGAAAACCTTGCCCGATTACTGAAATTACTCCTGCTCCGCCGGCCAAAACAATTGGTAAAGCGATCATATCATCTCCTGAAATTACAAGAAAATCTTTTGGTGCATTTTTTATCAATTGCATCGCCTGCGCCATATCTCCTGCTGCTTCTTTTATTGCTACAACATTACTAAAATCTTTTGCAAGACGTATTACTGTTGCCGGCAACATGTTACTAGCTGTTCTTCCCGGTACATTGTATAAAATTACGGGAATTGGAGACGCTTCGGCTATTGCTTTAAAATGCTGATAAATTCCTTCTTGTGTTGGTTTATTATAATAAGGTGAAACTGAAAGAATAGCATCAAAAGCAGAAAAATCCCTTGTTTTTAATTCTTCTACAATCTGCATTGTATTGTTACCGCCAACTCCTAATACTAATGGCAATCTTCCTTTATTAATATCAATTACAGCATTAATAACCTGTTCTTTTTCAACTTGTGTCAGGGTCGCATTTTCTGCTGTTGTACCCATAACCACAAGATAATCCACTCCTCCATCAATCGAAAAATTAACTATTCGCTGTAATGCTTCAAAGTCAATTGAGAAATCTTTTTTAAATGGTGTTACAAGTGCAACGCCTGTTCCTATTAATGATTGCATATTCTACTTATTATTTTATTTTATACTTTTTAAATACTTAAACAATTCAGATATGAAAAGTTTATAATTCTCTAAATCGGTATTTATCATCCATCGATTTAATTTATCGTCGACTGATGCAAACCCAACTTTAAACCTTGCTTTTGATCTGCCTGTTATCATCATCAAAATTGGTTTTTCGATTTCATAATAACTAATCAAAAGATCAAATTCTGTCTCGACAAAATCAGTTAGAAAATCTACTTTAATTCCGCCTTTCCAGTTGATGTCTTTTTTACCAAAAGTAGTCTCAGAATATGTTTTTTTCTTCTTAATTTTATCTCTATACGTAACAATTTTTATGTTTTGCGGTGCAATTCCATGCCCGATTAACGCATTGACCAAGTCATTAGAATGTCTAAATTTACTCTCATCAACCAGTAATCCAATTGTTTGTATATTACTTGTAAATACTTCGTTTTTTACCTTACGCAAGGTATTATTTAATGATTTTTTTACAAAAAATTCCCTTATATAATTTAAAAACATAGTACTTTTACAAATTACAAAATTAATTATTTAAGTCGCATTTAAGATGGTAAAACTAAAAAAGTATAACGGAGTTTTAAAACTTTTTGTTATATTCTTAACACTTTTTTTTATAGTTTCTTGCAGCAATAAAAACTACAATTTAACTAAGATCGAGGGAAAACAGCTTCCTATAACCGAAAAACAGTCTCAAACCCCTGAAATTGAGAACTTCATTAAACCTTACAGAGAGCATATTAATAAAGATTTAGATAGTGTTTTGGCATATTGTCCTGAAACATTAGACAAAAGTACGGGAAAATGGCAAACTACAATTGGAAATTTAATGGCTGATGTTTGCGTAGAAAGAGGAAATCTTGTTTTTATGGCGCGTGAGAAAAAAAGTATCGATTTATGTTTATTGAATCATGGCGGAATAAGAGCGATTTTACCCAAAGGAAATGTTACCAGCAGAAATGCTTTTGAAATCATGCCTTTTGAAAACAGTATGGTTGTAATGGGATTAAAAGGAGATCAGATTCTTGAAATAGCTTCTTATATTATTAAAGAGAAAAAACCGCAGCCATTGTCTGGTATGACTTTTACAATTGCAAAAGACAAGACTCCAAAAAACATTTTAATTCAGGGAAAACCTCTTGACCTTAATAAAGTTTATTATGTTGCTACAAATGATTATTTGGCTAACGGCGGCGATAACATGAATTTTTTCGCTAAAAGTGTTCAGAAATTTGATTTGAATTATAAGCTTCGAAATGTATTTATTGATTATTTTAAAGAGGTTGATACAATTCCGGTTCCAAGAGATATTCGAATTACAGAAGAATAAAAAGGCAGCACATATTCAGATTAAAAACAGATCATTTCTCTGTGCAGAAAAAATTTAGCCAAAGATTAAAGAATTAAAAAAATCTGTGTAAATCTTTTAATCAGTGGCAAAAAAAAACATTAGCAAATTATAAGCGTTCCTGAAAAAAATATATAAAATGAAAAGAAGAGAATTTATCGAAAAAACTGCTGCAAGTACTGCTTTATTAAGTTTAGGTTTGTCATTAAGCAGTTTTGAAACTAACGATATTAAACATTTAACTGTTTTGCATACGAATGATGTTCACAGCCATATTGATCCTTTTCCGGCTGATGATCCTCGTAATGCAAATAAAGGTGGTGTTTCTCGCCGTGCGGCACTTATTGAAACTATTCGTAAAGAAAATCCAAATGTACTTTTGCTTGATGCAGGCGATATTTTTCAGGGAACTCCGTACTTTAATTATTATGGCGGTGAACTTGAGTTCAAATTAATGAGCATGATGAAATATGACGCTTCAACGATAGGAAATCATGATTTTGATAACGGTCTTGATGGTTTATATGCGCAAATGCCTCACGCTACTTTTGAGTTCATCAATGCAAATTATGATTTTAAGAATACGGTGATGAACGGGCTTGTAAAACCTTATAAAATTTTCAATAAAAACGGAATCAAAGTAGGTGTTTTTGGTGTGGGAATTGAGCTTGCCGGTTTGGTAGACAAGCAAATGTATAAGGAAACGGTTTATAATGATCCTGTAGAAATTGCGCAGGATATGACGCAATTGTTAAAGAAACAGGAAAAATGCGATTTGGTTATTTGTCTTTCGCATTTAGGTTATAAATACGGCGATGCGGATTCTTCTAAAATTTCTGATTTAAAATTCGCAGGTTTAACGCAGGATATCGATTTGATTATTGGCGGACATACGCATACTTTTTTAGATAAACCAACTATTGTGAAAAACAAAGTGGGCGAAAATGTTTTGGTAAATCAAGTGGGTTGCTACGGAATAAATTTAGGTCGAATAGATTTTTATTTCGATAAAAATAAAGCGCATACCAATGAAGGAAAATCAATTATCGTATAATACTTTTTTATACGATTTTGTTTTTTCAATAAAATAGGCTACCATAAAGTAATAGGCGAGTATTTGTGTGATATCACGAATTAAAACGAGTACAATGGAGTACGAGAAATATTCGCTGAAAATGTAAAAAATGTCTGAAAAGATATAACAGATTGCCATTAAGCTCATTAAAAAAGATACATAGGTACCTTTTGTGATGTAGTTTACAAACGCATAATAACTTAAAAGGCTTAAAACGATTCCATAAAAAGTATACAAAAAATTAAACTTTTTCATGGAATCTGATTGCAAACTCAAGACTGAAATCAATAAGTAAACAATAAATATTACGACTATTGAGATAGGTAAAACGTCTCTTTTTTGCAGTTTTATTTTTTCGTGACTTACTATAAAAATCCTGATAAGCAGCATATAAACGACGAGAAAGCTTAATACGCCACCTATTGGAGAAATTTCTATATCCATCAGCTCAAAAACCTGGCCTACAAAGCAGAATAAGAAAACCAATGCTTCGGTTTTTCCTATTTTATAATCTCTGCTTATTAAAAAATAGAAAAAAATAGCCGGCAGCACGATGGATTTTGCATAAACTGCCAAAACATCATGCTGCATACAATCGAAAATAATTGTAAACAGCAAGGCTAAAAAGTATAAGATCAACGACGGTTTATTCGCTTTCATTTAGTTTGTTTATAAAATCCTGTTCAGATAATATAGGTATATTTAACTTTGTGGCTTTTTCTAATTTGGCTGGTCCCATATTATCTCCGGCAACTACAAAATCTGTTTTTGCAGAAATAGAACTTCCTACTTTTCCACCGTTGTCTTCGATTGTTTTCTTTAAATCGTCTCTTGAAAACTGCTCAAAAACGCCTGAAACTACGAATGTTTTTCCAATGAATTTTTCTGTTGCATCGGGATTTACTTTTTCGACAATTTCAAACTGAACGCCGTAACTTTTTAATCGTTCAATTATTTTTCTGTTTTCTTCATTTTCAAAAAACTCAATGACGCTTTTGGCAATTCGCTCGCCTATTTCATCTACTAAAATCAAATCCATTAAGGATGCCTGACTTAGTGCGTCGATATTTTTATAATGTTTGGCTAATTTTTTGGCTACGGTTTCGCCAACAAAACGAATTCCGAGTGCAAAAAGAACGCTTTGAAACGGAATTTCTTTTGATTTCTCTACGCCATTTACCAGATTTTCGGCTGATTTTTGCGCCATTCTTTCTAAATGAAGAATGTCATCTACTTTTAGCTGGTATAAATCGGCATAATTATGCACTAATCCATTCTTGAAAAGCAAAGCGACTGTTTCACCGCCAAGACCTTCAATATCCATTGCCTTTCTTGAAATATAATGTTGGATTCGTCCAATTATCTGCGGCGGACAGCCATAAAAATTTGGGCAGTAATGATTGGCTTCTCCAACATTTCTAACCAATTCGGTATGACATTCCGGACAATAGGATATATATTGGGTTACTTCTGAATTTTCAGGGCGTTTTTCTAAATCTACAGCTATAATTTTAGGAATTATTTCTCCTCCTTTTTCAACAAAAACGGTATCATTTATTCTGATATCTAACTTTTCGATTTGATCTGCATTGTGCAAAGAGGCTCTTTTTACAATGGTTCCTGCCAATTGCACTGGCACTAAATTAGCAACCGGCGTAATGGCTCCGGTACGCCCAACCTGATAGGTTATTGAATTTAATTTGGTTGAAACCTGTTCTGATTTAAATTTATAAGCAATCGCCCAACGTGGTGATTTTGCGGTATACCCTAATTCTTCCTGATGCTGAATGCTGTTTACTTTTATTACAACGCCATCTGTTTCATACGGTAAATTATGTCTGTGTGTATCCCAATGATCAATGAAGTCAAAAACTTCCTGCATGTTATTCACTAATTTTGCTTCGTTTGGTACTTTAAATCCCCATTTTTTTGCTGATTCCAAGCCTTCAAACTGGGTGGAAAATGGCAAATTATTTCCTGTTACAAAGTATAATAAACATTCTAACGGGCGTTTGGCAACCTCAGCGCTGTCTTGTAATTTTAAACTTCCTGATGCTGTATTTCTTGGATTTGAATAGGGTGTTTCGCCAATTTCAATTAATTCCTGATTCATTTTTTCGAATCCTTTATAAGGCAAAATGATTTCGCCGCGAATATCAAATTTATCGGGATAATCACCTTTTAACTGCAACGGAACAGATTTAATTGTTTTGATGTTATTGGTCACCTCATCGCCTTGAAAACCATCTCCGCGTGTTAAAGCCTGAACTAATTTTCCGTTTTCGTATGAAATACTGATCGAAGCTCCGTCGTATTTTAATTCGCAGGTATATTGCAAATCTACATTTCCTAAAACTCTTTGAATTCTGTTTTCCCAATCGATCAAATCTTCTTTCGAATATGAATTATCCAAAGAATACATGCGATATTGGTGCGCTATGGTTTTAAAATTTTTGGTTACAGTTCCTCCTACTCGCTGTGTTGGCGAGTTTTCATCAAAAAATTCCGGATGTTTGTTTTCTAATTCCTGAAGCTCTTTGAGTTTAATATCAAAATCATAATCTGAAATTGTGGCATTATCAAGTACATAATAATTGTAATTGTGTTGATTAAGTTCGTTTCGTAAAGCCTGAATTGTCTCTTGAATACTCATAAAATATTAAAATAGTGCTGATTGTAATTTAGAATAACGGTAACCTCAAAATTAGGATATTTTTGTTGAAATGTACTTAAAAACAGAAAGTTTTAAAAATCAAAAATCAAGCTGCAAAAAGATGCAACTTGATTTCCTTCTTGTCCATTATTCTTAAAAAGAATCAATAAATCTTTAAAAGAATCAAACAAAAACCAACTTCCAAATGGTTTTAACATTTATCAGGACTGATAAAAAAGTTTAAGAATAAACGTTTATAATTATTTTTAAACACATAGAAACATAGATTTTATACTTTAAAAAAGGAAATCAAAAAGAAACTCGTTTCTTCACACATAGCTATGTGTATTAATGCAAATGAAATGTCTTTTTTGAGTTCATCCCGACGCTTCGGGACTATGTTTCTATGTGTGTTTTTTTTTGCATTACATTCAATATAATCTTGTTTATTTTTGAATGATAATAAAATCAGAACGTCTGTTTAAAACATGTTCCGCATCTGTACATTTTACTCCATTTTTACATTTATTTATTAAGCGGCTTTCGCCATAACCAATAGCGCTCTCTATTCGTGAAGCATCTATATTTTGCGAAATAAGATAATCACGGGTTGATTTTGCTCTGTTGTCAGAAAGTTTCAGGTTGTAAGCATCTTTTCCTCTTGAATCTGTATGTGACTCAATTTTGATACGAATGTTTGGGAATTTTTGCATTACGAAAACTACTTTGGCTAATTCTTCTACGGCTTTTGGCGTGATATCATATTTATCGTAATCAAAATAAATTGGGTTGACATCTACTTTCTCCACTCCTTTTTTCTTCACAACCAAATCATCATAATTGCTGAGTTCAAAATTGATATTCGGAATTTCGCCTTCGTTTTCTAAAGTGGTTTCTACCGTTTTTTCATCGCTGCTGTAATTTGGTTTTGCTGCGATCATTTTAACTGTTTTTCCACACGGAACCACTAAGGCATATTTACCTTCGTAATTGGTTTTTGTTTCACCAAGAATATCATTAAAAGAGTTATATCCCATAATGGCAACATCTGTAAGTGGCAATTTTGTTTTTCGGTCTATTGCCATTCCTGAGATTGTCTGGTTACAAACCGGATCTCCTTTTGTGAAGGAATAAATATCGTCATCGCCTTTTCCTCCTTCTCTGTTTGAAGATATATAACCCGCATGAGCTGTTTTGTCAATGATATAGGCAAAGTCGTCTTTATTACTGTTAATGGGAGTGCCTAAGTTTTTTGGGTCTGAGAAACTTCCGTCAGAGAAAAATTTGCTTTCATAAATATCAAGATCTCCTAATCCGTAATGTCCATCAGAAGAAAAATAAAGCATTCCTTTGCTGAAATACGGAAATACGTCGTTACCAATTGTATTAATTTTTGGTCCCAGATTCTGAGGAGAACTCATTGTTCCGTCATCAGCAATTTTCACTACATACAAATCACTTTCACCAATTCCGCCCGGCATATCTGATGCAAAGAAAAGCCATTTTCCGTCCTCGCTTAAAGAAGGATGTCCTACCGAATAATCATCATTGTCAAAAAACACTTTTTGAGGATTCTCTAGTTTATTTCCGTCTAAAGTTCCTTTTATAATTTGAAAATTATTGATTTTACTTTCGTCTACAACCAGTTTGTTCTTTTTAACAATGTTGGTGGTATAATAAATTGTTTTTCCGCTGGCATCAAAAGTGGCTGTTGCTTCATGATATTTTGACATTACGTTTGGCAGAAATATCGTTTCGTTAAACAAACTTGCATCAGCCGGATTTCGTTCTGCAACATATAAATTCAGAAAAGGCTGATTGTTCCAGGTGTATAATTTTTCACTAAACTTTGTTGTATCTCTTGCCGAGGTAAAAACAATTTTATCCTGAAAAAAAGCTGTTCCAAAATCAGATTTCGTCGAATTTATAGCAAGATTTTTGATTTCATAAAGCGATTTTGATTTAGAGAGACTATCCAATTGAAATTTTTGAACCAGATATCTATTGATCTCGTTTTTATCGCCTTTTTTATCCAGATATTCTTTGGTTACACGATTTGCTTCTTCGTAATCCATTACGGCTTTCATCGATTGGATATAACGCAAATAGTAAATATCAGTTAAATTATTTCCTTGTGCTTCGTATAACTTTCTGTACCATTTTAATGCATTTCTTGAATCGGAAATAAAATAATACGAGTCGGCAGCATTTTTTAAAGTTTGTGTCGAAGGACTTTTGATATTCGCCAAAATTTCTTCGTATGCTTTTGAAGCATCGGTATAAGCATAGTTTTTAAACAGTGCATCGGCCTTTTTTAGGTTAGTGGTCTGAGCAAAACAAACCGTGAAGCTCAATACCAAACTAAGGATATATAGTTTTTTCATAAGGTTTATTTTTTAGAAGAATCGAGGGGATTTAATTTTGTTTTCGCCTTTGTTAAATTGATAACGCAATATGATTTCGTGCGAGCCGTCGTTGTATTTGTTTAAGTCGCTCACAGTGTAATCAAAAGCATATCCGATGTAAAAACTTCTGGAGATTTGAAAACCTGCCAGTATGCTTACAGAATCATCTGTTCTGTAAGCTCCACCAATTACAAATTTTTCTGCAATCATAAAATTCGCCGAAACATCTGCTGTAAGCGGTGCTCCGCTTACTGCTTTTACAAGAAATGCCGGCTTGAATTTTAAATTCGGATTCAAATCAAAAACATACCCTCCCATTAAATAATAATGTAGTCGATCGTAATCTATAGATTCCTGTACATCATCATAATAGCTGTTTTCTATAAAACTAGGAATTGAAACTCCTAAATACCACTTATCTGTATAATAATATATCCCTGCCCCAACGGCTAACTTCATCTGATTGTCAATATTCTGATTTAACAAAACGTCATTATTATTGTAATATCTTCCTTTTGACCAATCAATGTTCAGCATTCGCATTCCGGCTTTTAAACCAAAGGCTAATCTTTTTTCATATCCAAGAGGTATTGAATAGGCAAAATTTCCGTCAAGATACAGTTCATCAGATGGACCTATTTTGTCGTTAACGACACTTAATCCCAAACCGATATTTTCGTTGGCAAGCGGTCCGTGAATGGAGAACGATTGTGTTTCTGGTGCTCCATCAATTCCTATCCATTGTGAACGGTACAAAAGTGTTGCTTCTAATGATCCGGTAGACCCTGCATAAGCAGGGTTTACCGCCATTGTGTTGTACATATATTGTGTGTACTCCGGATCTTGTTGTGCACGCGCACTAAATGTTATAATAGAACATATTAAGATTAAATATATTTCTAATGATTTTATATATAGTTTCATAACGATACTTATTTAGTTTAATTAATTAGAGGATTAATAATGGTGCTTATCTCATTATAGATAACCATCCTTTTTTAACCTTTCCGTCTCCCATGTCTATCACATAAAAATAAGTACCTGTAGGCAACATATCTCCTCTATTTATAACTCCGGATACATTTGCTGTTCCGTCCCAATCGTTTTCATAACCTTTTTTACTGTACACTAATGAACCATATCTGTTATATACTTTTAATTCGTTGTTTGGATAGGATTCGATACAATCAATTCTGAAAAGATCATTTGCTCCGTCACTGTTTGGTGTAAATTCATTATAAACAGTTAAACAAATTGGTTCTACAAAAGCTGAAGCCGTATTGTTTGTAGGATCAACATCTAATGGAGTTGAAATTTCGATCGCTGCTACATTTGTGTATTCGCCGCTTGGCATTACAGTAACTCTGATTTCGAGTGTTTCACTTTCTCCCGCATTTAGGGTTGGAATTGTCCAAAGCCCTGTTAAAGGATCATATACTCCGGTTGTTGTTGAAGTTGATACTAATTCGTATCCGCTTGGAATTAAATCACTAACAATTATGTTTTTGATAATTCCTTCGCCAACATTGTTTACTGTTACTGTAAAGATGATTTCATCGCCAAAATTAGGAGTAGGATTACTAACTGTATTGGTTATGGTAAGATCTGAACATGTTGCTACTGTTACATTTAATGTTTTTGTAGTGGTTTCATCACATGTATTGGTGTAGGTAACTGAAACTGTACCTGAGCCAACATCTTCCCAAGGGATCGTTGCAGATCCGTCAGCAGTTCCGCCACCGGCTGTTATAGTTCCTGTTCCGCTTGTGATTGACCAAACATAGTTTCCTTTTCCATTTGCAACTGAATATGTTATTCCCTGGAATACACAAGGCGTATTATCACTTGCATTTATAGGAAACAAGGCATCATTTATAAAGCTAACCGCTATTGCTAAACGTGTTGCATTACCACAGCCATTTGTTGTATTGCTAAGGGTTGTTGCATAATACGTTGTTGCAGTAAGTGGCGTATTTGCTGCCAATGGTGTTCCGCCTGTTGCTGTACTAAACCATATTACATTTGCCTGATTTACCTGAATATTAGCAATTGTTGGTGCTGCTGATAAACAGAATTCCTGCGTTGTATCTGTTGTAATTACCACTTCTGGTGTATTTACCGTTACTGTAACCATTAATCGTACTGGATTTTCGCATCCTATTGCACTTGAAATAGCTCCGTAGTATATTCCTGTTGCTAAAGCTGTTGTTGCCGGTATTGCAGTTCCGCCTGTTGCGGTGCTGTACCAAACTACATTTGCTTCGTTTACCTGAATATTAGCAACTGTTGGCGCATTTATCGAACAAAAATCTTGTGTATTATCTAACGTCGTTGGCGTTGCAGTAGGATTATTTATCGTTACTGTCACCAGCAATCTTACAGTGCTTTCACAACCTGAAATCGGATCTAAAATGGCTCCGTAATAAATTCCGTTTGTTAAAGCGGTTGTTGCAGGTATTGCAGCTCCGCCTGTTGGTGTGCTATACCAAACTACATTTGGCTGGTTTACCTGAATATTAGCAACCGTTGGCGCATTAGAAATACAGAAATCTTGTGTGTTATCTGTTGTAGTTGGCGTACCAGGATCTGTAACTGTAATTGTTACTGCTAATCTTATAGCACTTTCACAATTTGTTACAGGGTCTAAAATTGCTCCATAATAAATTCCGTTTAGTAAAACTGTTGTTGGTGCAAGAGCAGTTCCTCCGGTTGCTGTTGTATACCAAACAACATTTGGTTCGTTTACCTGAATATTAGCAACTGTTGATGCATTTATTAAACAGAAATTCTGTGTATTATCTGTAGTTGTTGGCGTGCCCGGATCGGTTACAGAAATAGTTACTGCCAATCGAACTGAACTTTGGCAACCTGTTACAGGATCTAAAATTGCTCCGTAATAAATTCCGTTTGCTAAAGCTGTTGTTGGTGCAAGAGCTGTTCCGCCTGTTGCTGTTGTATACCAAACCACATTTGGCTCGTTTACCTGAATATTGGCAACTGTTGGTGCACTAACTAAACAGAAATCTTGTGTGCTATCTGCTGTTGTTGGTGTCAACGGATCGGTAACTGTAATGGTTACTGCTAATCGTGTTGCGCTTTCACAACCGGAAACCGGATCTAAAATGGCTCCGTAATAAATTCCGTTTGTTAAAGCTGTTGTTGGTGCTATTGCAATTCCTCCGGTTAAAGTACTGTACCAAATTACATTTGGTTCATTAACCTGAATATTAGCCACTGTTGGCACATTTACCAAACAGAAATCTTGTGTGTTATCTGTAGTTGTTGGAGTTCCCGGATCGTTTACAGAAATTGTTACTGCTAATCGTATTGCGCTTTCACAATTTGTTATCGGATCTAAAATGGCTCCGTAGTAAATACCGCTTGTTAATGCCGTTGTTGGCGCAATTGCTGTTCCTCCGGTTAAAGTGCTGTACCAAATTACATTTGGTTCGTTTACCTGAATATTAGCAACTGTTGGCGCACTAACTAAACAGAAATCTTGTGTGTTATCTGTTGTAGTTGGCGTGCCTGGATCAGTTACAGAAATGGTTACTGCCAATCGAACTGAACTTTCACAACCTGTTACAGAATCTAAAATTGCTCCGTAATAAATGCCGTTTGTTAAAGCTGTTGTTGGTGCAAGTGCTGTTCCGCCTGTTGCTGTTGTATACCAAACCACATTTGGCTCATTTACCTGAATGTTGGCAACTGTTAGTGCGCTAACTAAACAAAAGTCTTGTGTGTTGTCTATAGTTGTTGGTGTCAACGGATCAGTAACTGTAATGGTTACTTGTAATCGTGTTGCGCTTTCACAATTTGTTACAGGGTCTAAAATGGCTCCGTAATAAATGCTGTTTGTTAAAGCCGTTGTTGGTGCAATTGCAATTCCTCCGATTGAAGTACTGTACCAAACTACATTTGCTTCGTTTACCTGAATATTTGCAACTGTTGGCACATTTACCAAACAGAAATCTTGTGTATTATCTGTTGTAGTTGGCGTGCCCGGATCATTAATAGAAATTGTTACTGCTAAACGAACTGAACTTTCGCAGCTTGTAGCCAAATCTAAAGCAGCTCCATAATAAACACCACTTACTAAAGCAGTTGTTAACGGAATTGCTGTTCCGCCTGTTGCTGTACTATACCAAACTACATTTGGTTCGTTTACCTGAATATTAGCTACCGTTGGCGCATTTACCAAACAAAAGTCTTGTGTATCGTCTGTTGTAGTTGGCGTAAGCGGATCGTTTATAATCACGGTTACAGCCTGAAGTGTTCCTGCGATATTTTCGCAAGTAGTATTACTTGAAACTCCAACATAATACGTAATTGGGCTTACCGCATGTGTTAAACCGGTTATTGTTAAAACTCCGGCTGCACTAATGGTATAAGTTGCTCCATTTATTACAGCTCCGTTTGCAATTGGCTGTGTTTTAGCATTATCCAAATACCAGGTAAATACCGGATTTGTTAATATGCTTACTGTTGGCGTTAATACCGCAGCTACATCATGACAAACTGTTATATCATCTACTGAAATATCAGTTTCATTTGATGGAGGCAATATTGTAAATGTGATATGTTTTCTGTCTGCTTCTGCAGTTTGACAAAATTCATCTGAGCTAACTCCAACATAATACGTATATGTTCCCGGAACCAAACCAGTTACAACTAATTGCGGTGTGGTTTCTCCCGGAATTAACTGACTTGTTGTTCCGTCAAAACTATACCAGTAGTAAATTGGGTTTGTTAAAGGCACTGTTCCGCTTACTGTAGTTGCTAAAGTTACTGTTCCTGTTGGAGAACAAATTGAAGTTGTTGCAGCTCCGTTTAACGTAATATCTGTTAAAGCATTTTCTGGAGTTGAACCACTAACCTCAACTGTTACTTCTCCTCTGGCAAAAGTTTCACAACCATAACGAACAGGCTGTACGTAGTATTTATAAATTCCTGCCGCTAATGTACTTGGAACTGTATACGTTACGCCAGTTGCCACAACTGAACCTCCTGTTGGTGAATCGTACCAGGTATAAGTTGAACAGGCATCTGCCGGAATCTGCAATGTCACAGGTGTTCCCGGACAAACCGTGACTTTATTATTAATATCGCCGCCTATAACTTTAGTATTTCCTACACGTTCAACCGTGTGAACTCTTAGAAATTGTAAAACTCCGGCAACTCCTCCAAAACGAATTCTAACGCGATCGTAAGGTTCCGGTTGAGAAGATACAAGTACCATAGACATTGTATTTCCCGGTAGTAATCTTAAACTTAAAAATGTACTTGTATTTTGAATAGGTGCACCAACTGCAACATTACCTAAATAACGCTGAATGGTAAATCCTGTCAATAAATTTACATCTAATAAAACACCCGGTTTTGAAACCACTATTCGTAATGTATCACTTGCAATAGCCGGTGTTTTAAATGCAACTGTTAAATCGGCTGCAGCCAAAGCCCCAACTCCACTATACATTGTGGCAAAAGTTGTAATATCATTATCGGCAACATTCCATGAATCAGCAACACCAACTGTAGCCGTTAATGCTCCTATTGGAAGACCTAAATCTGTAGCGCCATAATAAACATCCTGAATATCTCCCGGTGTACATGTTACGGTTGGAACCGATATGTTATAATACGCATCAAATACTTTTGTGTTTTGAGCAACACTTAATAAAGATGCAGACTGAATTCTAACTCCGTTATACGCTTGTGGTCCTGTACCATCTGCCGGAACAAAAGTATATTCGAAACTATTATCACCGGATAATAAATTTAATAATGATCCTGAAACAGATTGTAAAGGTCCAATATCAACTCCGTTTAAAGTTCCAACTACTGATAGATTTTGCCCTACCGCAACTGCACTATACTCAGATCCTAATTTAATAGTTACCGGAGTACCTTTTGCAATATTTGCAGGCCAGCTTAAAGTTTGCCATGTAGTACCAACTCCTAAAAGTCCTAAACCTGTAGTAATTGTTGAAAATGTCTGCGGATTTCCATCAACAGCATTTCCTCCGTTTGTTACACCTCCTAGTATAATTGAACCTGAAGTCTGTGCATTTGCATAAACTCTTTCTGTCAATGATTGACACGTATTTGGATTTATAACATTGACAGAAACAGTTCCGGTTACTGTACAATTAAGAGCGCTCGTGGCAACTACTGTGTACGTATATACTCCCGGCGTATTTAAAACACCTGTTGTAAACGGAGGTCCGGTTAAAGCGTTTCCTTGCGGATCAAACCATGCTAATGTTCCGTTTGAAGTTGCATTTAAAGCTACCGTAGAACCTACATTTACTGAAATCGAAGGCGGTACAGTCAAACTTGGCAACGGGTTAATCGTAACTGTTACTGGTAGTATAACAGATGGACATGTAACACCGTTACCCTGAGCCTGAATTGAGTAAACGCCACTCGTATTTACATTTGCCGCAGCATTTGCAGGCAAAATATTATTTGATGGATCATAAAACGTATAAGTTGTATTTCCTGTTGTATCAAAACCTGTAATAGCATTTGCTAAATTTACAGTTCCACAACCTGTTAAAGGCGTACCAATTACTACTAAAGGCGTAACTGTTGGAAAAGTAACCGTTACTTGTTTTAATGTGTTGATATCATTTTCGCAAGTAGCACTATTTACAACAGAAACATAATAATTGTAAGGCGCTCCCGCGGCGCTAAGACCACTAATGGTTAATGCGCCCGTTGTTGCATCTTTAGCAAAAGTTACGCCCGGCTGCGCTGCAACAGTAGATCCTGTAATGATTTCCTGTGTTTTATTTTGATCTGTATAATATCTAAATTGAGCTCCAGCTAAAGGTGATGTTGGAGATAATACAACTCCGCCCGCACAAGTAGCTTCCTGCGGACTTGGTATTGTTACATCTGCAGCTGTTGCAAATGGAGCAACAGTAACAGTTACCGGCTGACGAACACTGTTGATACAAGTTCCGCCACGG
This sequence comes from Flavobacterium sp. N1736, assembly GCF_025947065.1. NCBI lineage: Bacteria > Pseudomonadati > Bacteroidota > Flavobacteriia > Flavobacteriales > Flavobacteriaceae > Flavobacterium > Flavobacterium sp. N1736. The sequence continues at coordinate 770,498 of NZ_CP109994.1, read as the reverse complement.
GTTGCTTCTAAATAATAAGTTGTTGTTGCTGTTAAATTTGGTGTAGTATACGATGCCGATGGCGAAACCTGAGTTCCGGCGCTTGCAGCATTATACCAGCTAAATGTTTCACCAGGAATAGTTGAGCTTGCTAATAAAGTAGCTTGCTGTCCGTTACAAATTGGTGACGCAGTACCTGTAACTGTAGCATTATTAAATCGGTATGAAGCTCCATAAATATCTAAACTTGTTGCTACAGTAGCCACGCCTCCTAATCTAACTTCGACAGCCGTAAAAGGTCCAGCTGCTACAAAACTAGCTTTTAAACGGGTAGATGATAATAGCTGAATATCAACCAAAGCTCCGATATTTGTCTGATCACCATTTGGAGTTAAACCATTATAGCTTCTTAAACTAATATAAGAAAGAGCCGTTACATTTACAATTCCGGCAGGTATTCCTAATTCAACATCTATAATATCACCTGCATGTCCCGGAGTAGAAAATGTCAGCATTTGCTGTATGTAATCATTTACTAAACCAGCAATAACTGTAAGATTTGCCGCTGTTGCAGGATTGGCGTCTATAGAATTTCCTTCATTTGAAGATCCGCATAATAAACATCCTGTAAGTCCTCCTTTAGAAGTTGCCTGAGCATTTACCTGCAAACAAGAACTTATTGTATTGCTTATTATTACATTAATTGCGGTTCTTGCACTACTTGTACAGCCGGTTGTTGTATTTCTTGCCGTAACATAATACGTTTGATTTGCCGTTAATACCGGAGTTGTGTACGTAGTTGTAGCCGTTGCAACTGCCGCCCCGCCTGTTAGTACAGTATACCAATCGAATGTAACATTAGAATCCGGACTTGATACTTGCAAAACAACACTTTGCCCGGATTGTATTACCACATTTGATGATGCCGCAACCGGAGCCACAGGCAATGGATTAACTGTTACCGTTACCGCAGTACGTGCTGCACTTGTACAGCTTCCAATTCCCGCTTCAACATAATAAGTTGTATTTGCCGTTAAATTTGGTGTAACAAAAGAATTTCCTGTAAATAATAAATTTCCGCCCGAAGCTGCATCATACCAAGTATATACAGAACCTACAATTGGCGTATCTACATTTAATGTCGTGGTTTGACCGCTACAAATTACTGTTCCGGCTGTCGAGATAACCGGAGCCACAGGATTATCAATTAATATTGATACCGGAAAACGCACACTATTAACACAACCATTTCTGGCTATTTCTATATAATAAGTAGTTGGAGTCGTTAATGCCGGAGTTGTATAAGATGCCGTATTAACAAGCGGTGCACCGCCAGTAGCCACGTTATACCAATTAATAGTTTCACCAACCGCAATATTGGCAACCAAAGTAGTGGTTTGTCCGCTGCAAATTGTTGTATCACCTGTAATAGTTGGTACTTTATATCTATACGTTGCCTGATAAATATCTACGCTTGTTAAAAGAGTTGCTAAACCTCCTAACCGAATTTCAACACGATCAAAATTAGCACCTGCCACTACACTCGCTCTAAAACGATTACCGGATAGTAATTGTAAAGTTATCAGCGGGTTATTAATTAAAACTCGATCATTATTATAAGTTGCTCCGTTATAAGTTGCCAAACTAATAGCACCTAATAATTGAACATCGGCAAGACCGCCCGGTAATTCTAAATCTACATCGACAATATCGCCAGCTTTACCCGGATTATTGAATTGTAAAGTTTGCTGAACCCATCCGTTTATTAAACCAACCGGAACTGTAAGCCTTGCGAAAGTAGCAGGATTTCCGTCAACAGAATTATTCGGATTCGTGCTGCTGCATAATAAACACAAACCATTTTGAAGTGTTTGCTGACTTCCGGCTTCTAAACAACCGCCTAAAGCTGATGGAATTACAGTTACTGTTACCGGAACTCTTGTTGCGCTTACACAGTTTCCTACGGCGCTTTGAGCCTCTACATAAAAAGTTTTTGTAGCCGTTAAAACCGGAGTTGTATATGTTGTGGTGTTTAAAGCAAGTGCAGTTCCGCCAGTTGCAACATCATACCAATTTAAGGTAACTCCCGCTTGAGAAGTTGCAGCATTTAAAATAGCATTTTGTCCTGATTGAATAGTAACACTTTGCGTTAAAACTGTTGGAACAGCAGGAACAGCATTCGAAATTACATCGACCTGAGTTCTTGCAGGACTCAAACAGCTACCTATTGCAGCTTCTACATAAAAACTGGTAGTTCCTAGTGGAACTGTTGGAGAATAAGAAGTTCCTGAAGATAATGCCACACCTCCTACAGCTACATTATACCAATTATAAGTAGTTCCCGGAATAGGATTAATTACTGATAATGTAGTTTGTTGCGTTGCACCGGTCGAACAAATTGCCGTGCCGGTTGTGCTAATCGCAGGGGCAACAGGATTTGATACATTAATAACAACGGGCACTCTTTCATTTCCTTCACAACCAGCCGCTCTGGTAACACCTATATAATAAGTTGTATTAGCAGTTAAAGTTGGCGTAGTATACGAATTTGCAGTTACCAAAGGCGTTGTAGAAGTTGGCGAACTATACCATGCTACAGTAGTTCCTGCAGCCGGAGTTGCAGTTAGCGTAGTTGCAGTTCCCGAACAAATCGTTTGATTTAAACCACCGGAAACTGTTGGCGGAGCAAATTCTAAACGAACATCATAAACCCTTAAATCAGTTAGCACACTTACAAGACCGCCTAGCTGAATTTGAACCTGATTTGTGTCAGCAGTCAGCGTATATCGTAATACGCCAATAGTGTTTCCCGGTAAAATTGCCAGATTTAGGAGTGGATTGTTTATTGCCAAAGCTGTTCCTGAATTTGCACCGTTTAATTTAGGCTGAATTGTACCTGAAGATAATAAGGACAGGTTAAGTAAACCCGCGCCATTACCTATATACAAAACAATCTGATCGCCTGCCCTGGCAGTTTGGTTGAGAACCAAAGTCTCCTGAGCAGAACACAAAACTCCGACGACTGTGCTCAGAGTTGTAAATGTCGTTAAGCCTGCGTCATTATTGTAGGCTGCGGTAGGATTAGTTACACTCGAACCAACGCATATACCAGAAACACTGTTCGTGTTTGATACTGGTCTGCAAAAAGTTTGTGCAATTACATTATTACCAATAAGTAATAAAAAAACTAATCCAAAAAATCTCTTCTGAAAGAGGAGATCACAAAAAGTAAAGAATTTTTTCATAATTTGGAAGATTAGAAAATGGACAATAAAATACCTGTTGCAATAAGCACGTATGCTTAGCAATTATAAAAAACGTTAATAATCAATTAGTTAAACCCGAAATTTAAAATCCTCTACCTAAGACTCTAAATTAGATTTCTTAAAAAAAATCATGTTGTATTGTGTATATTTAAATATACCAAAGCGCATTTTTTATCCCTTCGAATAAAAGATGTCTCAAAAATTTTAGGAAATAGTGATCTGAATCATACTTCCAAATGGAGTGATTTGTACTAATACCAATTTTCATAAAAGAAAATTTTAGTTAGATAATACGGGGGGATTTGTATTAACAATTATAATGTATGATTCAATATCATAGAAAGCTGATTAGACGATCTATAACTTTGTTTATTAGAATTAAGATTCTAAAATTGAATCATGATTTTTTCTGCAAAAGCAAATAAATTTAAAGATTAAACGCAACAACGCTCCTTATTAACAAATCCGCGACTGGGGTTTGGAAATAAAAAGTGGATAATATGTTTAAAATTATAGGACAAATTTGCGTTTGAATTAAAATTAACTTTTGGAAGAAATTTGATTTTTTCCAAAATAATAAGATATAAAGCCAAAATAATAAGAATACTTAATGCAAACTTGATAAAGAGAGTAAATGTCAATTCCATAAGCCATGAATTAAGTTATTATTAAAATCTTCACTTTAATCAGACATCAAAAACAGTAATTACTATTATTTGATAAAACAACTTAATTATGTTATTGGTGTCTTTTACAAAAAAGTACAAAAACATTTTGTTTAACTTTTTTCCTTAACTAAAATTAAGAAAAACTAAAATATAAAACAAACATAAAATTCCTATATTTTAAAAATAGCTAAAATTCATAAAATCAAAAAACACCAAAACTTGTTAAAAATCAAAGCTTTACAATAGAAAATGAAGTGTTATAAAAATCACAAAAAAATGCATATTTTTTTGTAAAACTGTTAATATGTAAGTTTTTAATTACTTTTTATGTTTTGTAACCTACTGAAAAACAAGGTAAAAATTAAATTTGAAAAGTAAAACTTACAGAAATAAATACAAATATAAAACTTTGCATAATTCGAAATAAACACGTAGAAATACGGGGTAAATAAAATATAAAAGTTTAAACAAACGTTAAATAAGCTAAAAAAAGGTAAACAATTTAACATCAACCGTTTACCTCTTTAATTATGCTATTTGACGATTATGATTCTATAATCGAGTTAATTTGCTTAAACAATTGACCGTCGCTTAAAAAAGCGCCCTGCTGAATTAATTCAAAAATAGAGGCATTTCTGTCTTCTGTGAATACTTTTTTACCTACTTTCATTTCAATTGTTTCAGTAAACATGTTATCACTTAACCATTGCAACCCCTCTTTAGTTAAAAAATCAGTTTCCGGAACCAGTGATTTCAATACGATAGACTGTACATGTTTTTCAAAACATTGAAATAAAAATATATGGTTTCTAGAAAAATGCTCCAGATATTCCGCCCTTGTCAAAACGCCTTCCCAAATTAAATCTGAAAAAACATCCAATTCCTGCTCTGCTACTTCAGGTTTACTTTCTTTAATAGAATCCCACTCCGCTTTATCAATTGCCTGTGTAGCCAAAAAACTGGCAAATTCTGCATGCAATTCATCAAATTGCTCTTTTGTTAATCTTGCGTATTTCATTGTTTTTTTGATTTAATCTTTTTTTAAAAAGTATATACAGATTATCAACTTAATCTGTTGGGTGTTATTTTCAACACATAGAACTATTGACTCAAAAAAGGCGTTTCACTTACATTAACACACATATCTATGTGTGAGAAACTAGTTTCTTTTTGATTTCTTTTTTTACAAAATCATAAAATATATGTTTCTATGTGTTTAATTAAATTTTATCTATTACACGGGTCAAACGTAGAATTAATCCATAAAAAAGCCCTCGCAAATGCGAGGGCAAATTTATAACATTTTTTGCTTTACTAGAAAATGTATCTGATACCAAATTGAGCCTGCCATCTTGACGTTAAACTGGCGTCATAACTAAACGTTTTAGTCTGGGTATTATTAAAGGTATATGTTGGCGTATTTCCAACAACAGTCACGCCAATAGGCTGTACACTCGTAGGAACCTGAACAACGCCCCAATCAGAATTTAATAAATTACCAAAATTCAAAATATCAATACTAAACTGAATCGTGTTCTTTTTCTCTGATGCCGATGAAACCCTGAAATTATAATCCTGTAATAATTTAATATCACATCTTCCTCTCCACGGCGAAATCGCTCCGTAACGCTCCGCATATTGACCTCTCCTGTCTCTCATATATTTATCCTGAGAAATAAATTTATCAAAAGCATCACCTTGTCCCGGTGCACTAAAATTCATTAAAGCAATTTCTGCCGTTGTAGGGATATAAATCAAATCGTTTACACTGGAACCGTCTCCGTTAATATCTCCTCCATACGTATAATTAAAACGTCCTCCCTGAGCATATTCAAGGAAAGTTGAAACCGTTGTAGCCCATTTATCTTTTCCATATTTCCATTTTTTAGAAGCAACACCAATAAAACGATGATTATCTCCATATTTAGAATTCGAAAGCACAGCCGTGTTTACATTTCCTAACGCAGGATTAAAAGAAAAAGCATCTCCCGTAATCTCAGCTTCAATAGAGTTTACATCTTTTGATTTTAGATAATTATAAGCCACACTTGCATATAAACCGTTTTCAAAAGTTTTTTGCACTTTAACCGATGCATTAAAAGCACTTCCTTTATCAGAATTTGTCATAACATACGCATTATTAGCTCCATGATCTGCCGCAACATAAATTGCTCTGTTATCAACACCGGCCAAAGTTCCCGTTGGATCCTTTAATCCCCAGTTTTGAACCTGTACCGCATTAATATCCTCATTATACGATAAATCAAGCGTAACAATATAATTACTTTCAAATCTGTGATCGTATCCTAAACTTGTTCTCCATACCTGAGGCCATTTATAATCCGGATCCATAATCTGAAAGAAACTGTCATCAGCACCACTCACCTGGTTTCCTAACCATACAAACGGAATCCTTCCGGTAAAAACGCCTGAGCCTCCACGCAATTGTGAAGTTGCATCGCCTTTTACATCCCAGTTAAAACCAATTCTTGGCGACCAAAGAATTCTGTCACTTGGTAAATCTGTAGAAATTAATTTAACCGCCTGCCCCGTTTGCGGATCAAAATAATCAATATCATTATTTCTTCCAGAACCGCCATTATCCGTGTCAATATATTTCTGAATCAAATCTGCCGTATTAAAATACAAAGGCTTATCAACTCTTAAACCTATTGATAATTTAAAATCATCACTGACACTAATATCGTCTTGCCCATAAAATGCTAACTGACCTACGTTTAACTCAGCCAGTTTCCATCCGCCATCAGTTCCAACTTCGAAATTACTTTTAGTATCAAAAACATCTTGTGCATGTTGAAGATTTTGAGCCAAAGAACTAGATGCAAATGGTAAAGCTGCATCCGCTAAAAAGTCAGTTACACTTGCATACGGCCTAAAAGTACCATAATAAGGAACTGGATCGGCAGGAGCACGGAAATTATCATAACCTGCCAAGTTAAATGAATTCTTAAATCCGAATTTTTCAAACGAAGCTCCAAAAGTAAAAGCATGTTTTCCAATTGTATAAGTTAGATTATTCGTGATTTGAATTACTTTTTGATCTAAAGTATTATTGATAGAAAACGGTTCGTGACCAGCAATAATATAATTAGAACCCGCTCCATCCTGAATAGTAATTACAGGAGCAGGAACAGAAAACGGAACTCTGTAATCATTAAAATGAGAATATCCTGCCTGAAATTTGTTCGAAACTTTCTCGCTGAATTTTGAATTTAACTCCACTAAAAAAGAACTCAGATTATTATTAATCTGATAACCTGAATTTTGAAATTGCAAAATCGACGCATTTGGTCCTCTAAAACCAAGTGCCGTTGGGTGCGCCGGTTTATCTTTTGATGCATCCAGAAAATTATAAATAACAGCCAATTTATGATTGTCATTTATATTCCAATCCACTTTAATAATTCCTTTATTTGAATTTGATTCATGAATAAAGCCCTGATAAGCACCTGTATTATATCCTAAATTTGCCAAAGCATTTGAAACCGCTATTAAATCAGATTCCAAAACCCTGGATTCGTTGATTCCTGTAACACCATCATTATTATTGGCTACGAAATTTGATCCCAAATCACTTCTTTTATCAATTTCAAAATTCCCAAAAATGAATAATTTATCTTTGATAATTGGAGCGCCTAAACTAAAACCTGCCTGCGTTTGTTCTAATGTTGGTACAAATATTTTTTCTCCTTTAATTTTGCTTCCAGTCAAATCCTGATTTCTATAAAAAGCATAAGCCGTACCATGAAACTCATTCGTTCCTGATTTGGTAACAGCGTTTACAGAAGCGCCCGTAAAACCTGATAAAGTAACATCATAAGGCGCAGTTGCCACCTGAATTTGTTCGATCGCATCCAGCGAAATAGGCTGAGCACCTGTTTGACCTCCCGGAGTTGCAGCATCCAGCCCAAACGGATTATTAAATACCGCACCATTTAAAGAGTAATTATTATACTGATCATTTCTTCCTCCAAAAGATCCGCCGCTCGCCGTTGGCTCCAAACGCGTAAAATCTTCCGCTGATCTTGAAATGGTAGGTAATGAAGTTAATTCTCTTCTGCCAATTGTAGTTTCAGCACCTGTTTTTCCGCTTTTAAAAACCTTGTCTTTAGCCACTATCTTTACTTCTTCCAGAGCCTGGCTTGCATCAGCTAAGATTACATCTATATTAAAAGGTTTTCCCAGATCAAGATATATGTCATTATATTCCTGATTTTGAAAGCCTACAAAAGTTACAGTAATTTTGTAAGGTCCTCCAATTCTCATATTCAAAATATTAAACCTTCCATCTTCATTGGAAACAGCTGAATATTTACCGCCAGTTGGAGTATGGACTGCTAAAATAGTAGCACCCGGTAATAGTTCATTCCCAGAACTTTTTACAATACCCTTAATACTCGAAGTCGTTGTTTGCGCCTTAGCCACGGTTAAGGCCAGCAAACAAAACAATAATGCAAAGATTTTTTTCATTTTCCTGATTTTGAGTGAGTTATTTCATTCAAAATTAGGCAAAAAAAAACCACTCATAAGAGTGGTTTTTATATTTTATTAACAAGAAGTTAACAAAATGTTATTTTTCAGCGATAATCTCGTATGGTAAATCAACAATAACATCTCTGTGTAAACGGATGCTTGCAGAATATTTTCCTGTACGTTTTACGATACCACTAGTGATGAATTTTCTATCAATAGCGTTACCTGATTTCTCTAAAGCTTCAGCAATGTCGATGTTTGTGATAGATCCAAAAAGTTTCTCTCCACCAGCTTTTGCAGTAAGTTTAATTTCAAGAGCTTTAATTGTTTCAGCTAATGCTTTTGCATCAGCAACAACTTTAGCTTCTTTGTGTGCTCTTTGCTTTAGGTTTTCAGCTAATACTTTCTTTGCAGAAGGTGTAGCTAATTGCGCGAATCCTTGAGGAATTAAAAAGTTACGACCGTAACCAGCTTTAACTGATACTACATCATCTTTAAATCCTAAGTTTTGTACGTCTTGTTTTAAAATAAGTTCCATGTTGTTGTCCTTATATTTTAGAAGTTAGGTTCTGTATAACAGAAACCAGCGACTAGAGTTTTTAATTATTTTAATAAATCGGCCACGTATGGCATTAAAGCTAAGTGACGCGCTCTTTTTACAGCTACAGAAACTTTTCTTTGGTATTTTAATGAAGTTCCTGTTAAACGACGAGGAAGAATTTTTCCTTGCTCATTAACGAATTTCAATAAGAAATCAGCATCTTTATAATCAATATATTTGATTCCTGATTTTTTGAAACGACAATACTTTTTAGTTTTGTTAGTTTCGATGTTTAAAGGCGTTAAATATCTGATATCTCCGTCTTTTTTTCCTTTTGCAGATTGCTCTATTGTAGACATAATAATTAAGCTTTAGTAGATTTTAATTTGGCTCTTCTTCTTTCAGCCCAAGAAATAGCATGTTTGTCTAAACTTACAGTCAAGAAACGCATAATTCTCTCGTCACGTCTAAATTCAGTTTCAAAAGCAATTAGGACTTCTCCAGCTACTTTGTACTCAAACAAGTGGTAAAAACCACTTTTCTTGTTTTGGATTTCGTAAGCCATTTTTTTCAGACCCCAATCCTCTTTCGATACCATTTCAGCTCCTCTGCTAGTAAGAAATTCTTCAAATTTCGTTACTGTTTCCTTCACCTGAACCTCAGATAAAACGGGATTTAAAATGAAAACAGTTTCATAATGATTCATAAATACAATATTTATTTGTTAAAATTGGGTGCAAAAGTAACCATAATATTTAAATAAACAACTCTTTTTTACGTTTATTCGTTGTAATGTAAAAAATAAAGGCCAAGTTTAGTTTTTTTCCTAAAATAATAATATATTTACTACTGCTATCCCGATTTTATTTAAATTTAAATGTTATGAAACTAAACTGTGTTGTTGTAGATGATAGTTCTATACAGAGGACAATTATTGCTAAATTAGTCAATAATCACCCAGGTTTGCATTTAATTGGTGACTTTTCAAACGCAATCGAAGCTAAAAGTTGTATTTCCCTAAATAATATAGATTTAATATTTCTTGATATAGAAATGCCGGTTATTAATGGTTTTGATTTCCTTGACGGATTAAAATCTAAACCTCAGATTATATTTATTACTTCTAAGGCAGAATATGCCTTGAAAGCCTTTGATTATGACGCTACCGATTATCTTCAAAAACCTATTGCAGTAGATCGATTTAATGCCTCTGTAAAAAGAGCAATTGATATGCATTTACTCAAAAAAGACGTAAAAGAAGAAGAAGGTGAACATATTTTTATCAAAAGTAATCTAAAAAAACTTAAAATTTTCACGGCAAAAATCAAATGGATTGAAGCTTTTGGAGATTATGTAAGAGTTGTAACTGAGGATGATAGTAATTTGGTGCTTTCGACAATGAAATCTTTTGAAAATGATTTATCAAAAGACAAATTTATTCGTGTACACAAATCTTATATTATTAATATTGATAAAGTAGAACGCTTTAACAGCAAATTTGCCGAAATTGGAATTACCAAAATTCCGCTAAGCCGGAACAAAAAAGAAGATTTAGTAAAAGCTTTATCTACTCCGTCTTAATAAAAATCGACATTTATAACCGTCTTTATAGCTCTGTATTGAGCAACCACTTCAAAACTATTCAACATTTTCTGAATAGTTTTTTTTGTGTTTCCTAAATGCAGTTCCTGCGGAATCTTAATTAATATCGTCCTGATGTATTCATTTCTGATTCTGCTAATTGCAGGTTCTTCCGGACCTAAAACCGGCATATTCAAATTTTGACTCAAAACCTGATATAGCCACATAGAACCTTCCTTTAATTTATCAAAATCACGGTGTTTTAAAGTCAGTTTTATAATCCTGAAATAAGGCGGATATTTATAAATCTGACGGTCATACAACTGCTCTTTATACATACCTATATAATTATGCATCGTAACCTGCTGTATCGTATTATGATTTGGGTTATAAGTCTGAATCACAACTTTGCCTTGCTTTTCAGATCTTCCTGCCCTTCCCGCGACTTGTGTCATCATTTGAAAACTACGTTCAAAAGCCCTAAAATCAGGATGATGCAGCATATTGTCGGCATTCATGATTCCGACCAGGCTTACATTATCAAAATCCAAACCTTTGGCAAGCATTTGTGTTCCCACCAAAATATCAATTTCCCTGTTTTTGAATGCGTCAATAATCTTCTCAAAACCATATTTGCCACGCGTTGTATCCTGGTCCATTCTTGACGTTTTTGCATTCGGAAAAAGAGAAAGCAATTCCTGCTCAATTTGTTCAGTTCCAAAACCTTTCGTTGTCAAATCTATACTCGAACAGCTATGGCAATGCGTTGGTTTTGCAATAGAATAACCACAATAATGACATCGCAATTGATTTTTATGTTTATGAAAAGTCAAACTCACATCACATTGCTGACAATGCGGTACGTGCCCACAAGTTAAACATTCTATTATAGGCGAATATCCTCTCCTGTTTTGAAACAAAATTACCTGTTCGCCTAAAGATAAAGCTTCCGTAATTTCTTCGATTAACAAGTCGCTAAAATGCCCCGTCATTTTTTTTCTGAAATGTTTGTCTTTTAAATCAACCAAAACAACATCAGGCATTCGAACATTGTTGTAACGCTCTGTAAGCGTCACTAAACCATATTTTGCATTTTGAGTATTAAAGTAAGTTTCAATACTTGGTGTAGCAGATCCTAAAAGTACTTTTGCATTATGAAAATTAGCCAGAACAATAGCTGCGTCTCTGGCGTGATAGCGAGGCGCCGGATCTGTTTGTTTAAAAGTCTGCTCATGTTCTTCGTCTACAATCAATAAACCAAGATCGCTGAAAGGCAAAAACAAAGCCGACCTTGCTCCTATCACAATTTGAGCTTTATCAGCATTTTCAAGTGTTTGTTTCCACACTTCCACCCTTTCATTATTACTGTATTTCGAATGAAAAACAGCTACTTTATCGCCAAAATGAAGTCTGAGGCGAGAAACCAATTGTGTTGTAAGCGCAATTTCCGGCAGTAAATAGAGAACTTGCCTGCCAGTTGCCAAATATTCTTCAATTAATTTAATATAGATTTCTGTTTTTCCGCTTGACGTAACACCGTGAAGAAGGCAAACTTCTTTCTCTTCAAAATTTTGCTTGATTGTTTTAAAAGCTTCTTCCTGAGCTTCACTTAATAACAATTGTTTCTCTGAAGCTTTACCATCAAAAGAAACACGGTCTTGCTGCAAAAGATATTCTTCAAAAATTTCTTTATCAATTAAAGCTTTTACTGTTGCAGAAGTTGAATTGGAAACCTCCACCAGTTTTTTTACCGTTATAGGCTTCTTTTCTGAAGCACGTAACTGAAAAAAAGCCAAAACAATTTCCTTTTGTTTATTGGCACTTTTTAATATTTCAAGCAATTGATTTAGACCTTCGTTTGATTCGTATTTACTATGTAATTTTACATACCGAATCAATTTAGGCTTGTAGCTTTCCTTAATTTCTTCTTCTAAAACAATAATATCTTTAGCTATCATTTTTTGAAGAATCGGAAAGATATTTTTCTTGTTTAAGATCAAAATAATCTCCTGAACTTTTAAAGAGCTTTGTTGCTGTAAAGCTTCATAAACCAAAAATTCATCATCAGAAAGTTCATTTTGATCAACGACAACATCAATTTTATACGAAATAATTGTTTCGCTTTCCAACAATAATCCACTTGGAAAAGCACCGCGATACACATCACCAATACCACACATATAATAATTGGCAACCCAAAGCCAATGTTTAATCTGAGTTTCGGTTGCAATAGGTTTTTCGTCTAAAATTTGATGAATTTCTTTCGCATCATACAAGCTTGGCTCGTTTTGATGAATATCAATTACCAATGCCGTATAAATTTTACTTTTACCAAAAGGCACCGCAACCCGCATTCCTTTTTTAATGAAATGAAATTCAGCTTCAGAAATACGATATGTAAAGGTTTTAGCTAAGGAAAGCGGCAGAACGACTTCGACAAAAAACATGTGGATATTTTATAGGATTTTGAATAAAAAATTATTCTGAAAGCATTTTTTCGACTTCAGTTTTAAGAATTGGAAGCTGTTTAATAACAATTCCCCAAATTACATCATCAGATACTGAATCATAACCATGAATAATTCTGTTTCTTACCGCAACAATTTTTCTGGAATCTGAAATTTGAATTTCACTGTTTTCTTTTAAAATTCGATTCATTGCTTCACCAATGATTTCTATATTTCTTTCAACTGCCCGTTTAGTGCGTAAATCATTTTGATATTTTTGAAATTGCATTGGCTGACCAGCAAAATAGCTTTCAATTTCATTTATAGAACCCAAAATATCAAACAACCATGTTTTAATATTATTATCCATAAATTAATTGTCTTTGTTTATCGAGATTTTGCTTGAAATAAGGGTTTTTTATCGCTTTTTCTTCTAGTAAATCAATTGGTCGCTTTAAAACTTCTTCTAATGAAAATTTCAGATCAAAATAATTATCAGCATAATCCAAAACATCCAGAGTTTGAAAATCAACGACTAAATCTATGTCGCTTTTATCATCAAACTTTTCAGTAAGTACAGAACCAAAAGCATATAAAGCCTTTACTTTATGACTTTTACAAAGTTTTGATATATCCGATAAATGATTTTCTAAAAAGTTCATTAGTCTTAATTTAATTTTCAAATATAAGCAAAAATTACTTTTTATTTGATGCCTTAGCAGAAGCAGCATTATATTGCTGAACCAATTTTAAAGTGTGATTCAACGATTGTGTATTTTTCCAGTCTTCATGACCCGGAATAATATATTTTGGATTTTTAAATTTTGTCTGTACTTTTTTAATTGACTTTTCCCATTCTTTCACATCAGAATCAGCCAGATAACCCAAATCTTTTGCATCGGCACTTTTTATAAAGCAAGCTCCATAAAGTACTTTTTCTTTATCAAACCAAACCACAATATTATCAGATGCATGTCCTTTTCCCGGATAATAAACCTCAAAAGTGTGCTGACCAACGGTAAATATAGTATCATTAGGAACTATATATTCAGCCCTTTTTTCGCCATTCTTTTTTAGAATATCATCTGTTAGTTTGCCTGAATACGTTTTTACACCTTTTTGTCTGTAAAAATCCAGACCTCCGGCTCTGTCATCGTGAGAATGCGTTGCAAAACACATCACAATATCTTTATTATGCCTTGCTTTAATAGTATCTATTAAAGGCTGAAATTGCGTTCTGTCCCACGGCGCATCAAACAACACAACTCCTTTATCTGTAACGAGATACATGGCATTGGCAGAAATCAGGCTTCCATTATAATCATGAAACGTTCTATAAACATAAAAGTCACCTGTAAGATGACTTATTTGTAATGGCGAATTCTTAGTTTGTGCAAAAGTATTTGATACTACTAAGAATAAAATTATTGATGCTAATTTTCGCATTTTATTTATGAAATTAATTCTTCGCTCTTACCCAGTATTGTGTTCTTCCCATAATAGAAATTCCAACGTAACCGCGAAGTTTTAGTTTATCTGCAGATTCAAGTTCAATATAACATTTGTATTTTTTTCCGTTTGTAGGGTCTAAAATTGTTCCACCGCTATATTCAGAACCATCTTTTTTAAGTCCGTTAATGATAACCAAGCCTAAAATAGGTTTATTTTTATCTGCACCATCACATTTTACACATACATCTTTTTTATGATCGGCACGAAGAATATCAACTACTTTACCATAAATTTTTCCTGACTTTTCGTAAATCTCTACTACTGATTTTGCTTCTCCCGTTACTTCATCAATTGTTTTCCATTTTCCAATAACACTTTGGCTTTGAATTGTACCTAATGTTAGAAAAAAAAAGCCAACTGTTAGCATCCAATTTTTCATACTTTTTTTATTTTTTTTTATTTTTTTTGTTTTAATTTTCTGATTGTAGCGTTCAATTCGAACCCCAAAAGCAGAATCATACAGTTAATCCAAATATAAAACATTAGAATTAATAAAGTGCCAATAGAACCATAAAGTTCGTTGTATTTTGAAAATTTTATAACCCAAATCCCAAAAAAGAACGAAGATATAACAATTAGTATCGTCGTAAAAACAGAACCGATACTGATAAAAGGTACTTTGCTATATTGTTTTGTTCCGTAACGCAATAATATAGAAGTGGTTACCAAAATCATTGCCACAACAAACAAATACCGGCCTAAAATAATGAGTGGAATACGATCACTGAGTACATCCTGAATGATTGTTTTTTGAATAAATACCTCAAAAACAACAATTGTTGCAATCGTTACAAACAATATAATGGTCATAACCAGCGAAATGGCAAGTGCAACTACATACTGGCTAAAAAAACCACGCTTATCAAAAACATGTTTTGAAGATTCGAAACCACTCAAAATTCCGTTTATTCCGTTTGCCATTAAAAAAATAGAAAGCAAAAAACCGGATGATAATAAGCCGGAGTGACTATTATTTAAAATATCGCTGATAATTTTATTAATCGCATCGTATGTATTGGGCGGAACTCCTTGCTGTACAAACTGAAGAAAATCGTCCTGAAATCCTTCAATAGGAATAAAAGGAATTAAGTTTAAAATAAATAATGCAAAGGGAAATAAAGCCATAAAAAAGCTAAACGAAACTGCACTCGCATGATACGAAAAGGCACCTTCAAGGATTCCAAGCGTATACATTTCCAGCAAATCGTATAACGAAAAACCCTGCAGCCAGGGCAATTGTACTTTCTTTAAAAGCTTTACTATTGAACGAATTACAGGAATTTTTTCAATCCGGTCTTCTATCTCTTTAGACATATTTATAATTTTAGTCCCGAAGCCTCGGGATTGAGTTCAGATTTTATATTTAATCCTAAAAACATCAGGATTACATTTACAAACTCATAACTTATAACTCACAATTAATAATTAATTTAAAAAGCCTTCAAACTCAAATCCATATTATAAACAGAATGTGTCAAAGCTCCGGAAGAAATATAATTAACGCCGCATAAAGCATATTCGCGAATCGTTTTTTCATTAATATTTCCGGACGATTCCGTTTGGCATTTGCTGCCTATTAATGCTACAGCAGTTTTAGTATCTTCATAATTAAAGTTGTCGATCAAAATTCTGTGAACGCCATCGCTCAATAAAATTTCACGAATTTCATCTAAATTTCTGGCTTCAACAATAATTTTTAAATCTAAATTATTAGCTTTCAAATAGTCTTTTGTTTTTTTAATTGCATGCGTAATTCCACCTGCAAAATCAATATGATTATCTTTCAGCATCACCATATCATACAAGGCGAAACGATGGTTTTCGCCGCCGCCAATTTTCACAGCCCACTTTTCGGCAACTCTAAAATTTGGAGTCGTTTTACGCGTATCTAATATTTTTGCACCCGTTCCTTCTAAAAGCTGTGTGTATTGATTTGTTTTTGTAGCAATTGCAGACATACGCTGCATGGTATTTAAAACAACTCTTTCTGATTTTAAAATCGATTGTGAACTTCCTGAAACTTCAAAAACAATATCGCCATATTCGACACGCGTTCCATCTTCAATAAAAGTCTTGATTTTTAATTTTGGATCAACAAATTCAAAAATCATTTTCGCAATCGCAACACCCGCAATAATTCCCTGATCTTTTACCAGTAATTTTGCCTGACCGTGCGCCGTTTCAGGAATACAAGCCAACGAGCTGTAATCTCCCGTGCCTACATCTTCGCGAATTGCGTTGCTAATTAATAGTTGTAATTCAGTTTGAAATTGTATATCGCTAATCATTTTTCTTAATTTTTATAAGATGCTAAAGTAGGACATATTTTGTGGATTTGAAAGTTTAACCAGTATCAAAAAAATCTAAACACAAAAAAATCAATTAAAACATTTAAAAATCTAAACACATAGAAACATAGTATTGATTGCGTAAAAAAGTCATTTCATTCCCACATAAATTCACAATAGTATACTATGTGTTAAAATCATGATTTTAAAAAAAATTCTTTCTATTCCATTTAAAAATTCTATGCTTCTATGTGTTTAAATTTTACACAAAATCTATATCTTTAAATAAAAACATTAAATATCTTTGAAGTTCATTCAAACAAAATTATGGGCTTAATTAAAGATATATATTCCGTTACTTTTTACAAAAATTTTAGTCAGGCTGTCGCCGAAGTACATCCAACATTCGACAAACAAAAGTTTATTGAAACCATTTACGAAGGCGATTTTGCCCAAAAAGAATGGAAAGACCGAATGAAACATACAACCGTTGTTTTTCATCAATTCATGCCTCAGCATTTTCCCGAAGCCGTTTTGTTAATAGATAAAATCATCGAAAATTTAAAGAAAAACAATTTTACTGACGGAAATCTCGCCTTCATATTTTTTGCTGATTATATCGAAAAATACGGTTTAGATGATTTTAAAACTTCTGCGAAAGCCTTTGTTTCCATCACACAATTTATAAGCTGCGAATTTGCCGTTCGCCCTTTCATTTTAAAATATAAAGAAAAAATGATTGAAGAAATGACAAAATGGTCCTTGCATGAAAACCACCACGTACGCCGGTTATCCAGCGAAGGAAGCCGACCAAGATTACCGTGGGCAATGGCGATTCCGTTCCTGAAAAAAGACCCGGCTTCGATTCTCCCAATTTTAGAAAACCTAAAAAACGATCCATCAGAATATGTTCGAAGAAGCGTTGCCAATAACTTAAATGATATTGTAAAAGATAATCCCGAAATTGTATTGGAAATTGCAAAAAAATGGCGCGGCATCAGCAAAGAAACCGACGCTATTATCAAACACGGCTGTCGTACTTTATTAAAACAAGGACATCCCGAAATACTGAGTCATTATGGCTTGGAAAGTACCAATATTGAACTTTCTGCTTTCGAAATAAAAACTCCAAAAGTAAAAATTGGTGATTATTTACAATTTCAATTTCACTTAAATAATAAAAATGACGAACCCAAAACAATTCGTTTAGAATATGCGGTTCATTACAAAAAATCAAAAGGACATTTGGCAAAAAAAGTCTTTAAAATCAGTGAAAAAATCTATCAGCCGCATCAATTGACAAAAGTCGAAAGAAACCAATCTTTTAAATTAATTACAACTCGCGTTTTTCATACCGGAATGCATCAATTGTCGATTATTATTAACGGAACTGAAAGTGAAGCTTTAGATTTTGAACTTATTGAGTAATAAAAGTTTGTTATTATTCTACTAAAAAACAGACTTGATTTTAAAAACATCAGACTTTTATACCTATTTTTACGCTCGTGAAATGGATTAATATCATATTATCAATTTACTTAATCGTGCTATCGGGTTTGCCATGTGCAGATACGCTGGTAAGCGAAACAAAATCGCATACAACACAAATAGTAAGTCAGTCACACGAACAATCTCACGAAAAAGGCTCCGATCTTTGCCCTCCATTTTGCAGCTGCAATTGCTGTACAACACAAGTACTAAATTCTGCCCCCGTTATTTCATGGATTTTTAATATCGATTCTTCACTTATTAAAAAACCATTATCCACTTATAATTCCATACTTATTTCCAATTTCTACGGAAGTATCTGGCAGCCGCCCCAAATAGTATAATGTAGCCCGTTCCGACGCTTCGGGATACGGGTAAATTGAGTATTGTGGTATTTCCACAAAAAAGAACGATTCCCGTTCCGATTTCTCATTCATTATATCTTAAAAATGCTAGATAAAATTATACAATTCAGTATAAAGAATAAATTCATTATACTGCTTCTTACCCTGATACTTATTATCTGGGGAAGTTTTTCACTTAAAAATTTACCACTTGATGCGCTTCCTGATATTACCAATAATCAGGTTCAGATTATTACCACCGCGCCAACACTTGCAAGTCAGGAAGTAGAACAATTAATTACATATCCACTCGAACAAGCTGTAAAAACGATTCCGAAAATAATCGAATTGCGAAGTATTTCCCGTTTTGGATTATCTGTCGTTACCGTTGTTTTTGAAGAAGATGCCGATACATATTGGGCACGTGAACAAGTTTTTCAACGATTGAAACAAGCCGAAGAAAATATTCCCAAATATGCCGGAACACCAGAATTGGCGCCAATTACAACCGGACTTGGCGAAATTTACCAATATGATGTTTATGCAAAAAAAGGCTATGAACATAAATATAATGCGACAAGTTTAAGAACCATTCAGGATTGGATTATTGTGCCGCAATTGCAAGGTGTAAAAGGCGTTGCCGAAGTAAGTACCTGGGGCGGAAGCGTAAAACAATATGAAATTGCAGTCGATCCAAACCGATTAAACAGCGCGGGAGTTACGATTACCGAAATTTTTGATGCGCTCGAAAAAAATAATCAGAATACCGGAGGCGCTTATATCGAAAAAGACGAGTTTGCTTATTTTATTCGGGGCGTTGGAATGGCTTCCGGAATTAAGGATATTGGAAACATTGTTGTTAAAAACAGAAGTGACACTCCAATTTTAATTCGCGATGTCGCCACAGTGCAATTAGGAAACGCCATTCGTTTTGGCGCAACAACCAAAGATGGAAAAGGAGAAATTGTAGGCGGATTAACGCTAATGCTGAAAGGGGAAAACTCGAAAGCCGTTGTAGAACGTGTAAAAGAAAAAATGATTCTGATTAATAAAATGCTTCCCGAAGGCGTTGTTGCCGAAGCTTTTATAGACAGAAGTAAACTGGTTGATAATGCAATAGGAACCGTTACAAAAAATTTACTCGAAGGCGCATTAATCGTGATTTTTGTACTGATATTATTTCTGGGGAATCTTCGCGCGGGATTAATCGTCGCTTCTGTAATACCGTTAGCGATGCTTTTTGCCGTAATATTAATGAATGCTTTTGGCGTAAGCGGAAATTTAATGAGTTTGGGAGCAATCGATTTTGGAATTATTGTCGATGGCGCCGTAATTATTGTCGAAGCTACAATGCATCATTTGCAAAAGCTGAAAAATAAAAAAGAACTATCGCAATCTGAAATGGATGAAGAAGTATACAATTCAGCTTCAAAAATCAGAAATAGTGCAGCGTTTGGAGAAATCATTATTTTAATTGTTTATCTGCCCATTTTAGCCTTGGTTGGAACCGAAGGAAAAATGTTTAAACCAATGGCGCTCACAGTTGGATTTGCAGTTATTGGCGCTTTTATTTTGTCACTTACGTATGTACCAATGATGAGTGCGATGTTTTTATCTAAAAAAACAGAACACAAATCGAATTTTAGTGATCGAATGATGGCTTGGTTCGAAAAAACATACGCATCATTTTTAGAGAAAGCACTGCGTTTTAAAAAAGTGGTTTTGGGTATTGCAATTGCATTCTTTGTTTTTGCACTTATCATCTTTCAAAATATGGGAGGCGAATTTATTCCAACAATTGAAGAAGGAGATTTGTCAATAAATGCCACAATTATGACGGGAAGTTCTTTATCGCAAATGATAAAAACAACAACCCAATACGAGAAAATGCTAAAAGCGAAATTTCCCGAAATTAAAACCATAGTATCCAAAATTGGAAGCGGTGAAATTCCGACAGATCCCATGCCTATAGAAAGCGGTGATTTAATTATTGTTTTAAAAGATAAAAAAGATTGGACAAGCGCTGATAATTGGGAAGATCTGGCTCATTTGATGAAAGAAGAAATGGAGAAAATTCCCGGAGCCAATATCGAAGTTTCCCAACCAATTCAAATGCGTTTTAATGAATTAATGACCGGAAGCCGAAGCGATATTGCCATTAAAATATTTGGTGATAATCTCGATGTTCTCGAAAGAAAAGCCAATGAACTAATCCAGAAAATCAATAACATTGAAGGCGTTGGCGACCTAAAAGCCGATAAAGTAAGTGGTTTGCCTCAAATTACAATTAAATACGATTATGACAAAATCGCGCTGTATGGTTTAAACATCGAGGATTTAAATAAAATCCTGCGTTCGTCTTTTGCGGGAGAAGCGGCAGGAAAAATTTATGAAGAAAACAAACGATTTGATATTGTCGTTCGAATGAACAAAGACAATCGTACCGATATTAACGACGTCAGTAATTTGTTTATTCCGCTGCCAAACGGACAGCAAGTGCCGCTTTCGCAGGTTGCAGTTGTAGATTATGAACAAGGTCCGGTGCAGGTAATTCGGGAAGATGGAAAGCGCAGAATCACAATTGGACTCAATGTTCGCGGACGTGATGTAAAAAGTGTTGTAGAAGAAATTCAGCAAAAACTCGACAAAAATTTCCAACTTCCCGCAGGATATTATGTAACCTATGGCGGACAATTTCAAAACCTGATCGAAGCCAGCAAACGACTTTCGATTGCATTGCCAATCGCATTAGGTTTAATTCTCGTACTGCTCTATTTTACCTTTAAAAGTGTTAAACAAGCTGCATTAATTTTTACGGCAATTCCGCTTTCTGCAATTGGCGGCGTCTTAGCTTTATGGATGCGCGGAATGCCTTTTAGTATTTCGGCAGGAATTGGTTTTATCGCTTTATTCGGAATTGCGGTTTTAAACGGAATTGTATTGATTTCGTATTTCAATCAGCTTCGCGAAGAAGGAATTACAAATCCATTGCAACGTGTTTTAATTGGTACAAAAACAAGATTACGTCCCGTTTTAATGACAGCAGCAGTAGCTTCTTTAGGTTTTCTGCCAATGGCATTGTCAACAAGCGGCGGCGCCGAAGTACAAAAACCGCTGGCAACAGTTGTTATTGGCGGATTATTTTCGGCAACATTATTAACGCTGATTGTTTTACCCATACTTTATTTATTATTTGAACAGAAGATTAAAACAAAAACAACGATGATAAAACCAATAATAACCGTGTTTTTATTATTAATAACAAGCTTTTCTTTTGCACAAAACCAGCCCATAACATTAGATAAAGCAATCGAAATGGCAAAATCGAATAGTATTAATTTGAAAATTGCCGATAAGGAAATAGAAAAACAAACGGTTCTTAAAAAAACGGCTTTTCAGGCAGATCCTTTGCAGGTGCAATATCAGGGCGGACAATTTAATACGGTTGATTATGACAGTAACGTTTCTGTACAGCAATATTTTCCTATCGGAAAAATCACAAAAGCCAATCGCCAATTGCAGGAAGAATTGGTAAAATTGGCCGAAAAACGAAAAGCTTTGTCTGAATATGAAATCGAAAAAGCCGTAACATTAGCCTATTATCAATATTTATATGGTGTTTCTGTTCAAAAATTAAATACCGAATTATTAAGTGTTTACGCCTTATTTTTAAAAAATGCAGAACTCCGTTTTAAAACAGGAGAAAGCGGAAACATTGAAGTAATTAGTGCAAAAGCAAAGGTTAAAGAAATTGAAACCCAAAAAGCACAATTAGAATATGATTTGGCGATTTATCAAAAACAATTACAGTTTTTTATGCAGACCAAAGAAAATATAATTCCGGATATTACGACTTCGCTGCAATTTATTTCGCTTGACGATTCGAACAAATCAAAAGCAGAAGATTTGATGAATGCATATCATCAACAGCAAATTTCGGTTTACCAAAAAGAAATCAATACGTTTAACGCACAGCGAACGCCAAAATTAGGTTTGGGTTATTTTGCTCAAACTATTGAAACTAAAGCGTTGTTTCAGGGTTTTACAGCCGGATTACAAATTCCGTTGTTTGGCGGAGTAAATACGGCTAAAGCCAAAGCAGCTTCAATAAGTATGGCACAATCAGAACTGGAATTAGAAAAAAGTCAGTTTTCATTGGAATTGCAAATGCAGGAACTCAAAAATGAATTTGAAAAACAAGAAAAAGGCTTGTCGTATTATCAAACGGAAGGTTTGCAATATGCAGAACAAATTATTTCGACCGCACAAAAAAGTTATGCTAATGGCGATATGAGTTACTGGACGTATATCAGTTTTTTAAATCAGGCAATTGATATTAAAAAACAATATGCAGAAACTTTGAATACGTATAATCAAAGTGCCATTCGATTACAGTTTCCATCAATTCCAAACAATTAATATTCAACATAATGAAAAATATAAAATACACAATAAGCCGTACTTCTACCCTGCTCTTTATTGCTTTTTTGATGGCAATAATAATGTCATGCAACAAACAAAAAGCGGAAGAAACACACGAAGAAGAAAAATCAGAAAGCGAAATCGCCTTAACGCCGGAGCAATTTAAAACGGTTGGAATTAAATTTGGAAAAATAGAAAACCGCAACCTGAATACGATTATAAAAGCAAACGGATATACAACAGTTCCGCCGCAAAAATCAGCGAAAATTGCAACATTACTGGGCGGAACCGTCAAAGATATTTTTGTTTTGGAAGGTACATTTGTAAACAAAGGAAAAGTTTTGGCAACCATTCAAAACCTTGAAGTTGTGGGCATGCTCGAAGATTATAAATCGGCGGCGGCCAATATCGAATATTTACAATTAGAATATAATCGCCAGAAAACATTATCTGATGAAAATGTAAATCCACGAAAAACATTTCAGGAAGTAAAAGCAAAATTAGCGGTTGAAAGAGCAAAAGCACAAGCCGCCAAAAACAGATTGCAGGCATTAAATGTAAGCACATCGAGCAATAATGCCTTAATTCCTATTATTGCGCCAATAAGCGGTTATGTAGGGAATATTAATATTGCTAAAGGCGCATTTGCAGAAACAGGAATCCCATTATTTGAAGTTGTCGATAACAGCCAAATGCACCTGGATTTAAACGTTTATGAAAAAGATCTCGGTTCTATTTCAATTGGTCAGGAAGTCGATTTTATCCTAACAAATCAATCTAATAAATCGATAAAAGGCAAAATATTTGGTATCAATAAATCGTTTTCTAATGAAAGTAAAACCGTTGCCGTTCATGCTAAAATTAATCCCGATGATGCAAAAGGTTTAATATCAGGAATGTATGTTTCTGCCAATATCAATTTAAATAATGCAACAGTTCCAGCATTGCCTAAAGCCGCAATTGTTAAAAATGGAGATAAATTTTTTATCTTTATAAAAGAAAACACGCTTTTGCAAAAAGACACAAAACAGAATTCTAAAGAGCACGAAGAAATACATTTTAATGCAATAGAAGTTATTCCGGGTGCTACAGATATGGGTTTTACCGAAGTTAAATTTATAACCTCAATTCCTGCTGACAGCCAAATTGTTACAGAAGGCGCATTCTATTTATTATCTGCCCAGAAAGGTGGCGGAGAACACACACATTAATAGAAATTATGATACATACTAGCGATACAAAATGCTGTGAAACAGAACAAAAAACAGTTCAAAAAAAAGCACATTCAGGATGTTGTTCTCATGACGAAATTGAAGCTCATGATGACCACGACGGACACGATCATTCTATAGGAAACAAAACTACTTTTCAATTGTTTACGCCGGCTATTATTAGCTTTATTTTACTAATTATTGCCATTATTTTTGATAATTATTATCCACAATCCTGGTTTACAGGATCTGTACGAATAATTTGGTATGCAATTGCTTATTTGCCCGTTGGTCTTCCTGTAGTTAAAGAAGCATGGGAAAGTGCGATAAAAGGATCTTTTTTTTCAGAATTTCTTCTTATGGTTATTGCCACAATTGGCGCTTTTGCGATTGGCGAATATCCCGAAGGTGTTGCTGTAATGCTGTTTTATGCCATTGGAGAAAATTTTCAGACATTGGCGGTTACAAGAGCCAAAGCAAATATTAAAACATTATTAGACCAGCGTCCTGATGAAGTTACGATTTTAGAAAATAATCAGCCGAAAATCGTAAAAGCAAAAGAAGTGCAGATTGGTGCTATTATTCAGCTTAAACCCGGCGAAAAATTAGGTTTAGATGGCGAATTAATATCTGATAATGCTTCGTTTAATACAGCAGCTTTAACAGGCGAAAGTAAACCCGACACAAAAAGCAAAGGCGAAAATGTTCTTGCCGGAATGATTAATCTTAATTCAGTTGCAGAAGTTAGGGTTACAACATTATATAAAGATAGTAAATTATCTAAAATCTTAGAAATGGTTCAGGATGCGACTGCCAAAAAAGCTCCAACTGAATTGTTTATCCGAAAATTTGCTAAAATCTATACACCGTTTGTGGTTTATGCAGCGATTGCAATCTGTTTTTTGCCTTATTTTTTTATAGACAATTATATTTTTAGAGACTGGCTTTACAGAGCATTGGTGTTTTTGGTAATCTCATGTCCTTGTGCGTTGGTAATTTCAATTCCGTTAGGTTATTTTGGCGGAATTGGTGCCGCAAGCAAAAACGGAATCCTGTTTAAAGGTTCTACTTTTCTGGATATAATGGCTGCCATTCAGGTTGTTGTAATGGATAAAACCGGAACATTGACAAAAGGAGTTTTTAAAGTTCAAAAAGTAGTTGCAAACGAAATTTCAGAAAGCGATTTAGTAAAATATACCGCCGCACTCGAAACAAAATCAACGCATCCTGTAGGAACTGCCATAATTGAATATGCAAATGGTGCCGAAAAAGATGTTACTATTATTGATGTTGAAGAAATTGCCGGTCATGGTTTAAAAGGAAAAGTAGACGGAAATGAAATTCTGGCAGGAAATATCAAATTAATGAAAAAATTTAATATTGATTATGATCCTGAAATTGATGCAACGCCATTTACCATAATTGTCATTGCAATCAATCAAAAATATGCCGGATACTTTTTAATTGCCGATGAAATTAAAGAAGATGCCAAACAGGCAATTCAAAATTTACATAAGATAAATGTAAAAACGGTAATGCTTTCCGGCGATAAAAGTGCAGTCGTAAATGCTGTTGCAAAAGAACTGAATATCGACGAAGCTTACGGCGATTTATTACCCGAAGATAAAGTCGAAAAAGTGACATTTCTAAAAGATAAAAACCTGAAAATTGCCTTTGTTGGCGATGGCGTAAATGACGCTCCTGTTGTGGCGCTTGCTCATGCCGGAATTGCAATGGGAGGTTTGGGAAGTGACGCTACAATTGAAACCGCCGACATTGTGATTCAAAATGATCAGCCTACAAAAATTTATACAGCCATAAATATTGGTAAAAAAACAAAACAAATTGTGTGGCAAAATATAACTCTTGCCTTTGTTGTAAAAGCAGCCGTGCTCATACTTGGCGCAGGAGGTTTGGCAACAATGTGGGAAGCTGTTTTTGCAGATGTTGGCGTTGCTTTGCTCGCCATACTAAACGCAGTAAGGATTCAGAAAATGAAATTTTAAAGTTTATTCTTTAACTACAACATAAAATCCATGTTTCTATGTGTTCAAATTCCTTATTTTTATATTCCAAAAAATCAAAACTTTCTTAATCTAAATTAAGTTACATATTCCTGTTACCACTGTAATTTTGTTTTCCAATCAAATTAAATTAACCATGTCAAATATCAGTTTAATTATCGAAGAACGTGCTGCCAATATTGGCAACTTTATGGTAGGGAGATTATTGCCTTTCCGCGAAAAAAGAGCTGTTGGACCATTTGTATTTATCGACCATATGGGACCTGCACATTTAAATCAATATCAAAATATGGATGTTCCGCCGCATCCGCACATCGGACTTTCAA
Organism: Flavobacterium sp. N1736; assembly: GCF_025947065.1. Lineage (NCBI taxonomy): Bacteria > Pseudomonadati > Bacteroidota > Flavobacteriia > Flavobacteriales > Flavobacteriaceae > Flavobacterium > Flavobacterium sp. N1736. The sequence continues at coordinate 743,907 of NZ_CP109994.1, read as the reverse complement.
CTTTGACATTTTTGTTTGAAGGAAGCATTATGCACCGCGATAGTTTAGGAACTGAATTAGAAATAAAACCGGGCGCTGTAAACTGGATGACCGCCGGAAAAGGAATCGTACATTCTGAAAGAACGCCGGAATATTTAAGACATTCGGATAAAATGCTTCACGGATTGCAAATTTGGGTCGCTTTACCAAAAGAATTAGAACAAATGGATCCGAATTTTGCGCATGTTGAAGCCAGCGATATTCCAAGTTGGGAAGAAGACGGCGTTTCGTATAAATTAATTGCAGGAGAAGCATTTGGAAAAAAATCACCAGTTCCCGTTTATAGCCCGTTATATTTTATTGAGATCAAAAGTACCGAAGCTAAAAAAATCAATATTGGTAAAGATTTATTCGGCGAAAGCGGCTTATATATTTTAGAAGGAAGTATTAAAAGCGGTGAACACGTTTACGATCCAAAACAAATTTTAATTACAAATGACAGCACACTTTGCGAGTTTGAAATAGCCGAAAATTCTACCGTTTATATTTTTGGAGGACAGCCATTTCCCGAAGAACATTTTATCTTTTGGAATTTTGTTTCTTCGGATAAAAACCTACTCGAGAAAGCAAAAAAAGACTGGACCGAACAGACTTTTCCGAAAGTTCCCGGAGAAACTGAATTTGTGCCTTTACCTGAACCAAGAATAAAATAATATATGGATACTATAGCAGCACAAATAGATACCCGTTTGTATCGAACGGAAATTACATCAGCCAGCGGAAATATTCTAATTTCTGATGAACCTCAGGAAATTGGAGGAAAAAATTTAGGACTGAATCCTACAGAACTTTTGGCAGCTTCATTGGCTTCCTGCACCGTAATTACCTTGCGAATGTACATCAATCGCAAACAATGGGATGTTTCTGAAATAAATGTCAAAATTGATTTTGAAAGAGATTCGGAGCGAAATGTTTCCTTATTTACCAGAAAAATAGAAGTAATTGGCGAAGTCGATCAAACGCAAAGACAACGATTAGAAACCATTGCCAATAGCTGCCCAATACACAAAACATTAACACATTCAATAGAAATCAAAACCACATTAATATAATTTACCATGGAAATACAACAAATCAACGATATAAAAAGAGGTTATTTTGAAGCTATAGAAGACGGAAAAGAAGCTGGAAAAATGACTTACACCTGGGCTGGAGATTCTAAATTTATAATCGATCACACTGAAGTAAATGAAGAATTTAACGGAAAAGGTGTTGGCAAAAAATTAGTCATGGCCGCAGTTGATTACGGCAGAAATAACAATCTGAAAATAATTCCGCTTTGTCCTTTTGCAAAAAGCGTTTTTGATAAAGTAGAAGAAATTCGTGATGTACTTTTTACATAAGGTTCAAAGTTGCAAAGGGGCAAAGGTTTTTCTTTAAGATGCTGAGTTGCTAAGGTTCTAAGAGACGCACTGTTGTGCGTCTTTTTTATTTTTCATACATTTCTTTAAACTTTGTCCCTTTGCGCCTCTGAACCTTTGCCCTCAAAAACAAAATTTTTAAATGTCCTCTAAAACTCTTACATTTGCATGTAATTTAAACTTAGAGTATGTCAAGGATAATTACACTTTTCTGTTTTTTTATAGCGCAAATCGGCTTTTCTCAATCTGCTGAAAATTATTTAGAAAAAATCAGAAATAACGAAGCTCTCTTAACAGCTTTTTTTCAACAAATGCCAAAAGGCGGCGATTTACACCATCATTTTTCGGGATCTATTTATGCAGAACCTCTTTTAGAAAGAGCAATTGCAGAAGATTTTTATCTGAATCTGGAAACGATGGAAGTCTCTAAAACCAAACCTGCAAAAGGCAATTGGCAAACATTCTCATCTCTTAAAAACGAAGGTAAACTGGCTTTTTACGAACAGCAAGTCATGCAAACCTGGTCGGCTAAAGATTATAATGGTTCTGTACCTTCAGATGATTTATTTTTTGACTCTTTTATGAAATTCGAACCTACAATCCAAGGTCATTTTGCCGAAGGAATGTTGGAATTAAAGAAACGTGCCATTGCTGAAAATGTAAGCTATATCGAAACGCAACTATCTACGATTCCGTGCGATATGAATGTTTCTGATTTAACTGATTTCAACTCAAAACTACGTCAGGCAGCAACTCAAAAAGATGAAAAGGCAGTTTTAAAACTTTTAGACGAATTATATAAATCGCTTCAACAAAAAGATGCCAAAAAATATGCGACAGATTTCAACAATAATTTCATAGCAAAACTCCACAAAGACTTAAAAATTGATGACGAGAAATTCACAATGCGTTATCAAAATTTTGTGCTTCGTTTTATGGATCCGGTTGATTTATTCAAAAACCTGACGATTGCATTTATCTCTGCAAACGACAGCAAATTGGTTGCTGGCGTAAACATCGTTTCTCCGGAACATGGCGAAAATTCCATGAAAGATTATTGGTTACATATGGTTATGTTTAAATATTGTCACGCTAAATATCCGGACGTAAAATATACGCTTCACGCAGGCGAATTGACTCTAGGTTTGGTACAGCCCGAAGATTTAACGTGGCACATTAACGACGCGATTCATGTTGCCGGAGCAAACCGAATTGGACACGGAGTTGATATCGCTTATGAAGCAAATTCATACGATTTATTGCGTTACATGGCAAAAAACAACATTCCGATCGAGATTAATTTAACGAGTAACGAATTTATTCTGAAAGTGAAAGAAAACAGACATCCGTTTACACTTTACAAAGAATTTAATGTGCCAATCGTAATTAGTACAGACGATGCCGGAATTTTAAGAACGAATATGACGGAACAATATGTTTTACTGGCAAAAAGATATCCCGATGTTTCGTACGCGACTATAAAACAATATGTTTACAACAGTATCAATTATAGTTTTATTCAGGATACATCGGTAAAAAAACAATTACTGAAAGATTTAGATACAAGATTTAAGGCTTTTGAAGCTAAATTTCCTAAGAACTAAAACAAAATAAAATCTGCCAAATATGCTAAATCTGCGGGAGATAATTTTTTCTCGCAGATTTAGCAGATAAAAATGGGTTTGTAATATGATTTTTGAAGCCGTTTTTGAGAATAAAAAATACTAAGTTTATTTTGCCACAGATTAAAGGATTAAAAAGATTTTTTTTTAATTCGCCTTAAATTTGTCTGTGAAAATCTTTTAATCTGTGGCAAAAAAATAAAAAATTATGAATATCAAACTTATCGCCATTGGCAAAACAGATAATAAATCGCTTCAAACTTTAATCGACGATTATACCAAACGTTTGTCGTTTTATATCAAATTTGATTTGGAGATTATTCCGGATATCAAAAACGTAAAGAATTTATCTGAAAGTCAGCAAAAGGAAAAAGAAGGCGAGTTAATTCTGTCGAAATTAACGCCAACCGATCAATTAATTTTATTGGATGAAAATGGAAAAAACTTCTCCAGCGTTGGTTTTTCTGAAGAATTACAAAAGAAAATGAATTCAGGAATCAAAACGTTAGTTTTTGTAATTGGCGGTCCATACGGATTCTCAGACACCGTTTACAGCAAAGCACAAGGGAAAATTTCACTTTCGTTAATGACGTTTTCGCATCAAATGGTTCGGTTGTTTTTTATTGAGCAATTGTATCGCGGTTTTACGATTTTAAGGAATGAACCTTATCATCATCAGTAAATTTTGTTTTTTTTAGTTTCAGGTTTTCTTTGTTTCAGGTTTCAAGTTTAGAAGATGAATTCTGTTTTGTCTTTATTTTCTAATTCACGAACTAAAATTTTATTTTGAATATATTCCTCATAATTCATGTCTTTATCAAACACCAAGATTGTCTTTGGCTCTACAACGTAATCCATTCTGTGAATGTAATTTAGAATTTCTATCTTTTTTATTTCAGTAGTATCAAACAAAACAAAATCACTTTGTTTTTTAAAATGAATAATAATTGCATCTTTTTCAGTTGGTTTTCCCATTTTATAATACACTTTCGTGAAAGGCAAAAAGGCTAAATTCTTCCCGACAGAATCTGCGTAGGAATAATAATTTTCGGCTTTTTCGTTTTTGTGTGCTTTTTCAGCACGCTTTTTTTCCTGAAGTTTTATGACTTCGGGAATTACTAATTTTAAAGGCAAACGTTTGTCGATATTGAAAATCCAATTGGTTGAAATAATGCTGTTTTTTCGGTTTACTTCTGCAATGGTGTCTTTTCCTTCGGTTTTAAAGAAGATGTAAATTGGTGATAAATCCTCGACATTTTTAACAATCGAAACATTTGATTTTGGAAGCAAAACGTCTTTTTTTTCCTCGCAGGAGAAAAGAAAGAAGACGATAATTAGAGTAAAGTATTTCATATTTATTATTGTTTTTTCAGCATAATCTTTGTCATTTCGACCGAAGGGAGAAATCACACTAGAAATTCTACAAAGATTGGCGATTCTAAGCGCGGAGTTTCTCGTGTGATCTCTCCTCTGTCGAGATGACAAAACCGGGCGTTTAAATAGTATTTGAATTCATTTTTTCAAACAAAGTAATACATTCCATTCCTTCTTTTACATCGTGAACACGCAGGATTTTTGCACCTTTTGTTAAGGCAATTGTATTCAAAACTGTTGTTCCGTTTAAGGCATCTTGTGCGGTGTTATTTAGTGTTTTGTAAATCATTGATTTTCTTGAAACTCCGGCTAAAACAGGTAATTCTAATAAATTAAAAAGTTCCATTTTTTGCAAAACTTCATAATTCTGATCGGTTGTTTTTGCGAATCCGAAACCTGGATCCAGGATTAAATCATTGATTCCGAAACTTCTTGCTTTGTTTACTTTTTCTGAAAAATAGAAAAGTATTTCTTTTACAATATCCTCATATTGTGTCAAACTTTGCATTGTTTGCGGATTGCCTCGCATGTGCATCATAATATACGGAACATTATATTTTGCGATAACATCAAACATTTTATCATCTAATTCTCCAGCTGCAATATCATTTATAATTGCTGCACCGTTTTCTATACTTGCTTTTGCAACTTCGGCTCTAAAAGTATCGATAGAAAGTAATGTGTCCGGAAAATGCTTTAAAATCAATTCAATGACAGGAATTATTCTTTCTATTTCTTCTTTTTCCGAAACAAATTCTGCACTTGGTTTACTCGAATAAGCGCCAATATCAATAAATGTTGCTCCTTCAGACAACATTTTACCTACTTGCGAAATTATTTCATCTTCATTACTATATTTTCCGCCATCAAAAAAAGAATTTGGCGTCACATTCAATATTCCCATTATTTTAGGAATCGACAAATCAATAAGCTGGCCTTTGCAGTTAATTAACATTTTTGTTTCAAGTTTTATTTGTTTCAAGTTTCAGGTTTTTCTTGTTTCACGTTTCAAGTTCCAGCGCTTACGCAATCTACCTTAACTTGAAACTTTAAACTTGAAACTTGAAACACCTTTCAAAATTTATCCTTATTTTTGAAGAAATTTTAGCAAATATACAGCAATAAATGAAGAATACTTCCCTTGAATTTGATAATGTAATTGCGGTTTGCCGTACTTTATTTATCAATAAAATGAAAGATTATGGTAGTGCATGGCGTATTTTGAGACTGCCTTCGCTTACTGATCAAATATTCATAAAAGCACAAAGAATTAGAAGTTTACAGGAAAACGAAATCCGTAAAGTTGATGAAGATGAAAAAGGAGAATTTATCGGCATCATCAATTATTCGATTATGGCTCTAATTCAGTTAGAATTGGGCGTTGTTGAGCAGCCTGATCTTGATGTAGAAAAAGCAACTGAATTATACGATGCTAAAGTTAAATTAACCAAAGAGTTAATGCTTGCCAAAAATCATGATTACGGTGAAGCCTGGCGCGACATGCGTGTGAGTTCCCTAACCGATTTGATTTTGCAAAAATTACTTCGCGTAAAACAAATAGAAGACAATAAAGGTAAAACTTTAGTTTCTGAAGGCATCGACGCTAATTATCAGGATATGATTAATTATGCTGTTTTTGCACTTATTCTTAATCCAATAAAATAATATTCCGCCAAATAAAACATTTTAAAATAACTTCCATGAAAAACATTATTACTCAATTTTCCCGATTATTTGTCGGTGTATTATTTATCATTTCAGGATTAATTAAACTGAATGATCCTGTTGGTTTCTCTTATAAACTGGCTGAATATTTTAGCGAACCGGTTTTTAATATGCCATTTTTAGAGCCTTTGGCTTTAGGTTTAGCCATCTTTTTAGTAATTCTGGAAGTCGTTTTGGGAGTAATGTTATTAGTTGGTTACAAATCAAAATTGACGATTTGGGCTTTATTGCTTTTAATTGTTTTCTTTACATTCCTTACCTTCTACTCTGCTTATTTTGATGTAGTTAAAGATTGCGGATGTTTTGGAGACGCTTTGCATTTAACGCCTTGGCAATCCTTTACAAAAGATATTGTTTTACTTTTCTTTATTCTGATTCTATTCATCAATAAAAAACTGGTAAAACCTTTATTCTCCAATACTGTTACCAATATTATCACGCTAATTGCTTTAATTTTATGTGTTGTTATGGCAGTTTGGGTTTTAAATCATAATCCTATAAAAGATTTCCGTCCGTTTAAAGTCGGAAGCAATATCGAGAAAGGAATGGAAATTCCGGAAGGCGCTCCAAAATCTGTAGTTGAAATGGTTTTTATCTATAAAGTAAAAGGCGTTGATAAGGAATTTACGGAGAAAGATTTAATGAATATTCCTGAAGGCGCGACTTTTGTTGACAGAAAAGATAAAGTAATCACGGAAGGTTATGTTCCGCCAATTCACGATTTTTCGATGACAAAAGATGATTCTGATTACAAGGAAGAATTATTGAAAGAGCCAAAATTACTAATTTTTGTAACGTACGATTTAGCATTATCAAATCCTGACGGAATGAAAAAGTTAGAAGATTTAAATAAAGAAGCGAAATCAAAAGGATATAAAGTAATTGCAATGACGGCTTCCGGAGCTGAAGAAATTGCAAAAGCTAAAAAACAATATGGTTTAGATGTCGATTTCTATTTCTGCGATGCGACGACTTTAAAAACAATCGAAAGAGCAAATCCAAGTATCGTTGTTTTACATAACGGAACCGTAATGCAAAAAGTTCATTATAACGACATTGATGATTTGAAGTTATCTGATGTTGCGTATGGTCTTTAAAACAAGCTATTTATGAAACAATTTCAAAAATTATCCGTTACTTTTTTATTTACTGTGCTTTCTGTTTTTATATGTTTTAGCCAGGAAAAGACATCAAATAAAGATCAACGTTATATCTTCTTTCTGCACAATAAATTCATCGAAGAAAACGCTTTAGATGTTGCACATCCTGAATACGGAAAGGCAGAATATAATGAAATAGTAGCTTCTTATAAAAAAGATAATTTTATTGTTTTTAGTGAAATCAGATCGAAGAATACAAACGCGGCAAAATATGCCGAAAAGGTTGTGAAGCAAATTAAAAAGCTTATCAAACAAGGTATTTCTCCAAATAAAATTACAGTAATCGGAACTTCAAAAGGCGGATATATTGCACAATATGTTTCTACTTATCTGGCAAATCCCGATGTAAATTTTGTTTTTATTGGATGTTTCCGAGACTCAGATATTAAGGAAATTCCGGAGATTAATTACTGTGGAAACATATTAACGATTTATGAAGAATCTGATATTTTTGGTGTTGATGCCAGTAAACGAAAAGAAACTTCAAAACTAAAAATAAATCATTTCAAACAAATCGAATTACATACTAATCTTAAACATGGCTTTTTATTCAAAGCTTTAAATGCATGGATTGCTCCGAGTAAAAAATGGGCAAATGGTGATTATGATTTGAATTAAGATTCTAAAAATAACTTTAAAAAGCCTTCAATAATTTCTAATTCAGAAATAAATTATTGAAGGCTTTTTTATATAAATCTGACGTTTTTTTGCTTCTGAAATTGTTTGTTAAGTAAAAAAAACGTTTGTTTTTTATTGCCTGAAAAAAATATTTTTAAAAAATCCTGTTTTTCAAGCCAACTATTACGTTTTCATTATTGTTTTTCTAACCGAATTTTCTTGTTTTGTGATAAAATAAACGAGTCTTCAAATTTTGTTAATCTCCATTTCTCATTCAATTTGTTTGTTTAACTTTGTTGGGAACCTTAATTTATGAAATTGTGGTGATTTGAATTTGCAGATTCATTTCCGTCAAAGCAATTCATAATATTTAAAAACTATATTATAATATGAAACAAATAGCTTTAATCGTTATTGCATTTATTACTTTTTCATGCTCACAAGCTCAGAAAACAAGTTTTTCTAAAGAAGCATTGTCTGAAAAATTATTAACTATTGATGGAGGTCAGACTTCTTTCAAAAATATTTTAAAAAAATACAAAGGAAAAACTTTGATTATCGAAGTTTGGGCTTCCTGGTGTGGTGATTGCGTAAAAGCAATGCCAAAACTAAAAGAGTTACAAGCCAATAATCCTGATGTTTCCTACTTATTCCTTTCTGCTGATAAAACGGCTGAAAAATGGAAAATCGGAATTGAAAAACACGAATTAAAAGGCGATCATTTTATGATGAACGATGGTATGAAAGGTGTTTTTGGAAAAGCAATTGATTTAGACTGGATTCCGAGATATATTATCGTTGATAAAACAGGTAAAATCGCATTATACCGCGCTATTGAAACTGATTTTGATAAAATCAATGAAACTTTAAAAAGCTTGAAATAATTTTCAATAAAAATATCAATGTCAAAAATCAATTTCAATTTTTGACTTTACTTCAATAAAACAAAAAAAATAAAAACTACCAAAATGAGAAAAAAGATTGTTGCAGGAAACTGGAAAATGCATAAAAACGCAGCACAAACTGAAGAATTATTAAACGAATTAATTACTAAAATACCGGCTCAAACTACTGCTCAGGTTATTGTAGCTCCAACATTTGTAAATTTACAGGCGGCAGTTGCTAAAGTAAAAAACACTACAATTGGTGTTGCTGCTCAAAACGTTCACCAAGCTGAAGGTGGCGCTTTTACAGGAGAAATTTCTGCAGATATGTTAACTAGTATTGGTGTAAACACGGTAATTCTTGGTCACTCTGAGCGTAGAGCTATTTTTCACGAAACTGATGCTTTAATCGCCAATAAAGTTGATACAGCTTTGAAACATGATTTGACTGTAATTTTCTGTTTTGGAGAAGAATTAAAAGATCGTCAATCCGGAAATCATTTTAATATTGTTGAGAACCAATTACGTGACGGAATTTTTCATATTGCAAAAGAATCATGGTCTAAAGTTGTTTTAGCTTATGAGCCTGTTTGGGCAATTGGAACGGGTGAAACTGCTTCACCGGAACAAGCTCAGGAAATGCACGAATTTATCAGAGAAACAATCCGTAAAGCTTTTGGAGCTGATATCGCTGATGAAGTTTCTATTTTATACGGTGGTTCTGTAAAACCGGATAATGCTAAAGAAATCTTTGGTAAACCAGACGTAGACGGTGGTTTAATTGGTGGTGCAGCCTTAAAAGCTGATGACTTTTTAGCTATTGTAACTGCAATTTAATTTTAGATTTTAGATTTTAGATTTTAGATTTTAGATTTTAGATTTTAGATTTTAGATTTTAGATTTTAGATTTTAGATTTTAGATTTTAGATTTTAGATTTTAGATTTTAGATTTTAGATTTTAGATTTACTATATAAAAAAGCGTTCGCTGTGCGAACGCTTTTTTATTATAATCCCATTTTCATTTCACAATTTACTTTTTACAAATAACTAATTAATAAATGCTTCTAATAAAGGGCAATTGTACTTTTTAAAAGTTGGTGTTGTTTTATATAAGGAATAAAAATTAATTAGCTCCTTGCCTGCTTTAAACGGATTTTTTTCTTCTTCTTCCGCAGAAACAATATTTGCGTAATGATTGTAATAATTACATTCAAAAATCATTAAACTGGCTAAGGCTTTTTCGTTGCTGTTTTTAGACATTTTCAGGGCTTTTTCATAATAAAATTTCGCCATTGTTAAATTATAATAATTGCCATTTTGATATGTTTTTTCATTCTCTGTATTATCTCCGTAAACATAATCAATATACGATTCTCCCGAAGTCCAATCGTAAGCCACCATCATCCATGAATTTCCTAAATACGAAACATTAAAATACGCATTTGCCAATTGCAGATTACCCGATGCTGTATTTTGCTTTTTTAACTGAATTAATTTTGCAAGAAACTCCGCTTTATTAAAACGATAATCAAATTTTCGTTCTTCTTGTTTTTGCAGAATTTTGGGCGTAAAAGGGTTCTCATTCAGATAATCTGTAAAAGCATAATTCTTCTCCCAAAAATCTTTTGGCATACTTGAAAAAGTTTCATAAGCCAATTCTAAATTGTTATTTCTAAAAGCGATTGTTCCTTTTAAATCTTTGTAATAATTTATATCTGGTGCAATTGTACCGGAACAAATGTATTTTTCAAATGGTGTTTTATCTCCTTTTTGCTGTAAAGCGATCAATTTATCTACGTCTTCAATAGTTGCAGTTCTCTCAAAATAACCTATATAACTATAGAAATAAGGATTATTGTAAGCGGAATATTCGCCTTCGTTTTTAAGGTCTGATTTCATAAATAATAAACCTGCTGTAACGCGATCGCCTTTTTTATAGAAATCCGCACTTGCAATTCGGTATAAACTATATAAGTTTTTGAATAAGCCATAATCTGTTTCGACCAAATTTTCGACAGAATCAAAGTATTTAAAAAGCTGGTTTTGAACTTTCTCACTTTTTAAATCATCTTGCTTTAAGGAAACCAAAGCCAATTGGATATTTTTTTGCATTTGTATCGATGCATTGGCTTTATCAGAAATCATATTGGTATATTTTTTTCCCAAATCAATTTCATCATCCATAAAACAAAGCTGAGCAATTGCGGCGGTTATATAGTCTTTTTGCTCACCAGAAGTTTGTTCACGAACAGCAATCAAAAAGTATTTTAATTCTCTTAAATATAAAATATCCTTAGTAAAGTTTTCTTCTTTTGCTTTGGCGTAATCTCCATACCAATCGGTGCCTTCAAACACAACCGAAGGGCTTCCGTTATTGCTATATTGAGGTGTAAAAATCCAATCTTCGAGTTTGTTTATTTCTCTGCCAATCAAAAAACTCAAATACAAACTATTCGGACTCAATTCGTAAACTTCTTTGATTGTTTTTAAATCCGGAGCGGGATTACGCAAACTTTCAATAGACAAAATTACGCTTCGTTCTTCGTCATTTTGTGCCAAAGCCAGAGTTTCTGCCGTTAATTTCCAATTGTAATGCTGTAAAACGGCAAATGATTTTTCTTCGCAAGCAGCAAAAACTTTACTCAATAAATAGTTTTGTAAAGGAAAATCTTCTATACATAAGGCTTTATAATACAAAGCCCAAGGTTCTAAAATTGTGTTTTTATTTTGGGCAAAATAAGTATCGTACAAACGAATTACTTCACTTTTATCTTGTGCATAAAAACTATATCTCAAAATTAAAAAGGCATAACGCTGTTTCAAAAAAGCATCTTTTGCGGTTTTAATTTTCTTTTCAAAATTTTCTAAATCTGCCGGTTGGTGATCGTGATTATTATAACCAACTTTTCCCCAGGATTCCCATTTTACATCGACATTATTATTGTATTCTATTTTTTTAGCAAATAAAATATAATTTAAAAAGGCTTTGTTTTTTGGTAATAACAACGCTTCAATAAAGGTGTTTTTTTCGAATGCTTTTTTTAGGGTTTTAGATTCGTATGCATTTTCAAATTGCTCAGAATCTATTTTGTACAAAATTGTATAAACATCTTTTGTATTAATTTGACTGCTTATTTTTTTCTTCCATTCCAAACAATTCAATTCCTTATCAACGTCTGAAACTGTATTGGTCGAATAGTAATAATCGGCAGAATAATAAAACGGCGTTAGTTTAAAAAACCCTTCACGCTGTGCTTTAAACAATGCTAAACGACTTGTTTCCGGCGATACGCTCCATCCGCAGGCAAACGAAATATGAAAACTTAAAACTAAAAGTAAACTGCTAAAAACGCGCATAATAGTTGGCTATATTTTGGGTTCCGTAATCGTTGATGTATTTTTTATCAAACGAGAAAAAGGTGATTTTGGTTTGATTATCAATCTTTATTTTGTCTTTTATAATCGAAATCATTTTCTCTAATTCGTCTTCCGAAATTTTCTCAATCCTAATTTCATCTCCATTTCGCAAATAGGTCTGACTTACCAAAACATCATCCTGCAAAACATATTTAGAATCAGATACTTTTTTCAATTTAATCGAATCATTCCTCAATTGGTCGTAATCTGATAAAATTCCTTTAAACTGATTTCCCCTAAAAACAACTGCCCAGCTATACAAGGGCAAAGCAATATCAAGTTTGAGTTTGTAATTGCTGTGTGTAATATATTGTGCCAATTCGTCGCTTGTTCCTATCGAATTTTTGGTTTTAAAATCATCCGGTTTTGTCAAATTATAACACATCAACAATCCTTTATCAACCGGTGGAACTCCGGCTTTTTCAGCAAACTTATATTGCCAGAGTCTAATTGTTGCAGCAATTTTTGAGGTTGGAAATCCTTTTTTAATTTGCTGTAATAAATAGAAATAGTTCTTTTTTGATTTTTCTGTCCAATCGCAATCAATTAAAATTTCTTTGAAATCAACTTTCAGCTTTGCTAATTCTATTGCTTTTATAGAATCGTAATTCAGTCGTTTAAAATCTTTTTGTTTGTAATAATCTTTTGGATACACTATTGAATTTGCAATTTTATCTGCTTTGCTTTGGTTTATATTTTCTCCTATTTGTTTGACACGCTGCGCAATTCTCGAAGCCAAACTGTCTAATTGTTTTGTATTTGCCTGTAAAACAACTTCGTTTGTGATAAAAATACTTGGCGTAATTTCGGGATTACTTTCGTTTAAGCTTGTGTTTCTAATGCTTGCAACAGGCAAAGGTTCTTTGGCATACGGATTCCAATCGACATCAAAAAAACGCACATACAGGTGTTTTACATCTAATTCTCTGATTAAGGAATCTTCTTCTTTTTCAAAATTCAAATCGGTTTTCCAATAACAAAATGATCGGATTACTTCGTGTTCTTTTTCGCAGGAAGCGCCGTTTAAAACCGCAAAAAGGAAAATATAAATGATATTTTTCATAAATTAAAATCAGTAGAAATTTGAATCAAAATTAACATTAATCTTCATGAGAATATGATTTATTTTTAAAGAACTTCTACTTTGGATTCTTACCTTTGCAAAAAAAATTATTTATGTCGAATATATATTTAGGATATCATTTTACGATTGAACCGAAGGAACCGGGATCAGAAATTTTAATTGCTGAATTGGGCGAAAAAGCGTTTGAAACTTTTACAGAAACAGAAACTGGAATTTCGGCTTATGTAAAGAAAGATTTGTGGGATGAGAATATTCTGGATGACATTTATATTTTACAATCTGAAGAATTTAAAATTGAATACACGGTTGAAGAAATCGATCAGGTAAACTGGAACGAAGAATGGGAAAAGAATTTTGAAGCGATTGATGTTGACGGAAAATGTCATGTTCGCGCTCCTTTTCATCTAAAAACAGATGCCGAATTTGATATTGTAATTGAACCAAAAATGAGTTTTGGAACGGGACATCATGAAACTACACACATGATGATTCAGCATTTATTAGAAATGGATGTTGAGGGTTTAAAAACGTTAGATATGGGTTGCGGAACTGCGATTTTGGCTATTTTGGCCGAAATGAAAGGTGCTCAGCCTATTGATGCCATTGATATTGACAATTGGTGTTATTTAAATTCTATTGAAAATGCTGAACGCAATAATTGCAAACATATTACCGTTTATGAAGGCGATGCAGCATTATTGGCGGGAAAAAAATACGATTTGATTATTGCCAATATCAACCGTAACATTTTGCTAAACGATATGCAAAGTTATGTTGATTCTTTAAACCCAAAAGGTATTATACTTTTTAGTGGTTTTTATGAACAGGATATTCCTTTTATCGATGCTTCATGCACAGAAAAAGGTTTAACTTATGTTAAAAAGTTTCAAAGAAACAACTGGGTTTCATTAAAATACGTAAATTAGATAGTAATTACAACAGTACAAAAACCTAAAAACATGAGTACTAAAGAAAAAGTAAGAGAAAGAGTTCGCGAAAAGGAAGCGACGGCTTTTAATAATGAAATCATTGTGTATAACGACGATGTAAACACTTTTGATCACGTTATTGAAACTTTAATGCGTGTTTGTAGTCATACGCCTGAACAAGCAGAACAATGTTCCTTAATTGTACATTACAACGGAAAATGCACAGTAAAAACTGGTCCAATGGACAAACTTAAACCACAATGTACACAACTTTTAGAAGCCGGACTAAGCGCTGAGATTGTTTAATTGTCAATAATTTAAAAAATGTTATAAATTATTCTATATTTGGATAATTTATAACATTTTTTTTATGGAAGAATACGGAAAGATATTAATTATCGCTACGCCTATTTTTTTAATTTTAATTATAATTGAAAAAATATACGGCATCTATAAAAAAGAAGATACTGCTCCTTTAATCGACAGTGTATCAAGCATAAGTTCCGGAATTACTAATTCTGTAAAGGATGTTTTGGGTTTAAGTCTGACTTTTATTTCTTATGAATGGCTGGTTTCTAAAATTGCCGTTTTTCATCTTGAAGCTTCTGTTTTATCCTTTTGTATTGCTTTTTTTGTTATTGATTTTTACGGCTATTGGAGTCATCGACTGGCACATCAAATCAATTTTCTCTGGAACAAACATGCGATTCATCACAGCAGCGAAGAATTTAATTTAGCCTGTGCGCTGCGTCAACCTATTGCGAGTCTGGTTAATTTGTTTACTTTTTTATTGATTCCGGCTGCCTTATTGGGCGTTCCTGCAACTGTAATTGCGATTACTTTGCCTTTGCATTTATTTTTACAGTTTTGGTATCATACGAAACACATCAAAAAAATGGGTTTTATAGAACACATTTTGGTTACTCCGTCACATCATCGTGTTCACCACGCAATAAATCCTGAATATTTAGATAAAAACCATTCGCAGATTTTTATTTTTTGGGATAAACTTTTTGGTACTTTTCAAGCTGAGCTGGATGATGTTCCGCCTGTTTTTGGTATTACAAGACCGGCACAAACCTGGAATCCTATAAAAATTAATTTTCAGCATCTTACCTTATTAATTAAAGATGCCTGGCGAGCCGAAAAATGGAAAGACAAACTCACTATTTGGTTTAAGCCAACTGGCTGGAGACCGGAAAACTTTGAAGAAAAATATCCGGTACATAAAATTGAGAATGTGTACAATTTTGAAAAATATGGTACCCAGAATTCTCAAAAATTAATTTATTGGTCGGTTGCTCAAATGCTAATTACACTTTTATTTGTAACTTATTTATTTGATAATATTGCCAAAATTGGTTTGCCTAATATCTTCGTTTATGGATTTTTTATTCTCATTACGATTTACAGTTATTCTGAATTAATGGATAAAAGTAAATATGCCGTTTTTTGGGAAGGATTCCGCTTTATAATTGCTATTGCGATTATACTGTATTATGGAGATTGGTTTGGATTAAACCAGCTTTTTTCCTTTGCAAATTATATCATTTTAAGCTATTTAAGTTTCTCATTTATAACTACAATTTATTTTGTTATTATCGATTTTAAAACTCTCCCCCCAAGTCCAACAATCAATTTTTAACACCACTATGAAACACACTTTATTTTTTAGAATTTACATTGCAATTAGTATTATTTATTTACTCGTTCTGCTTTCTGGAAATGAATTTCTGGATTTATATTTAAAACCTGTTTTAATTCCCTTATTGGGATTTGCTGTTTATGCTTATAAAAGATTTCCGTCGCGAAATACACTTTTAACGGCTTTAGCTTTTTCATGGATTGGCGACGTTATTTTATTGTTTGCTGATATTGCCGAAATCTATTTTATTCTTGGATTGGTTTCTTTCTTGATTTCTCACATTATATATTGTACACTTTTCAATAAACAAGATCATACTCAAATCAGGAATAATATTGTTTTTAGAGTTGGATGTATTGTAATTGTTGTTTATTTAATTGGTATGCTTTGGGTTTTATTACCAACTTTGGGCGATCTTAAAATTCCGGTTATTGTTTATGCTTTTGTGATTTCTACCATGCTTTTATTTGCTCTTAATGGCTTTTTAACGTGGTCAAAACCCGGAAACAAATATGTTTTTACAGGTGCGGCAGTTTTTGTAATTTCTGATAGTATTCTGGCTATTGATAAATTTCATGCGCCAATAGAAAGAAGCGCGTTTATTATTATGTTCACTTATCTTTTGGCACAATATCTGATTGTGGCTGGTATATTAAAATTGAATCCGAAAAAGGCAGAATAGCTGATTTACTTTTTTTAATAAATTAAAATTTGCGGAAATTCGTGAAATTTATGGCATAAAAACCTTTTACATTTGTACGACTAATACCAAATAACCATGAAAAAAATAGCGCTTTTTATCGTTTTACTAATTACTGCAACTTCGTGTATAAGTACTAAATCGACTTTGAAAAATGTTGATGATAATGCTCCGGATTTAGTTTTAAAAAAAGACAATACATTTGTAATTACGCTTTTTAGCAACGATAAAAAATATGGCTACGATCCTGATTATCCGGTAAATATTTTTTTTAGAAATACAAGAGATGAAGCTTTAAACGAAACTCGTTTTTTAAATGCTTTAGCCGGACCAAACGGTGAAAAAATCACCTATTTAAGATTAGAAACCTGTTGCCCTTTCCCAACTAAACGAAGCGATATGGGAGCCGGATTCCTGAATGTTTATGAACTAAAATGGGAAGGTCAAAAAAAGCCAATTAAACTTTATTTGAATATTTATGAAAAAGGAATTTTAATGGTTCCAATGGGATTGAGTTTGAAGAAGGAGTAGATTTTTGAGTTTAAATCCTATATTACAAATAGACTTAAATTGATTTTGATTGCGGGCACGAGCGGGACGCTCGCGCCAGCCAAAGAAAATATAGAAATCGGTTTCTTACAAATAGTGTATTGTATTTTACCAAAAAGAGAAAAAATTACAGAATTTTAAATATCTTTGAATTATGAGCACAGAAACAAAACCAAAACATATTGGCAGAAATATTAGCCGAATCAGAGAGTTAAAAGGCATGAAACAAGAAGCACTTGCTATGGCAATTGGTCTAAGTCAGCAGTCTGTTTCTAACATTGAAGGAAGCGAAAATGTTGATGAAGAAAAACTTCTGGAAATTGCAAATGCTCTAGGTATAACTACAGAAGCAATAAAGAATTTTTCAGAAGAAAATATGATCAGCTATTTTAATACCTTCAACGAAAGTCATGGTAATTATTTTGGAAGCCACAACAATACTTGCACATTTAATCCTCTTGATAAAGTAGTTGAACTTTACGAACGTTTAGTTCAGGCTGAAAAAGATAAAGTAGAATATTTAGAAAGAGTATTGAAAGATAAATAGTATTTATAAAAGCTATAATTAATTAAAACGAGACTTTAAAAAGTCTCGTTTTGTTTTTATAACATAACGAATAAGCTTCGCTAGCGCGAGCGTCCCGCTCGTGCCTACAAACTGAATAAATACAAGTATGAGTATTAAATATAAATTTGGAGAAAAAACAGGAGCTTATTTTGTGAGTTTTGCAACTATAAATTGGATAGATGTATTTACACGAGAGGAATATTTTGGAGTTGTAATTGAGTCTCTGGATTTTTGCAGAAGAAATAAAGCAATGGAAATATATGGATATTGCATTATGCCTAATCATATTCATTTGATTTTTCGTTCTGGAAATGAAGATCCATCAGGTTTGATGAGAGATTTCAAAGGATTTACTTCAAAAAAACTTCTTCATGCCATTAAAGAAAATCCTCAGGAAAGCAGAAAGGAATGGATGCTTTGGATGATGGAGCGTGCAGGAAAAAAGAATAGCAATGTTAAAAATCTGCAATTTTGGCAACAAGATAACCACTCAATTGAAATTTGATCATTGAAAGTTTTTGAGCAAAAACTTAATTATATTCATCAAAATCCCGTAAAATCAGGGTTTGTTACTGATGCTGTAGACTGGAAATATAGTTCGGCTAAAAATTATTCCGAAAATAACCATACCATTTTAGAAATAGACTTAAATTGATTTTGATTGTGGGCACAAGCGGGACGTTTGCGCTAGCAGGAGATTAGGTTTTAAGTTTTAATACTATTTTTTACAAATAGACTTAAATTGATTTTGACTGCGGGCACGAGCGGGACGCTCGCGCTAGCAGATGAAAAGTTAAAAACATTTTAAAAATATTCAGTTAACTGTAATTCTACCGCCAATTTAGCCGTGATAGCAGCGAAAATCATTTTTTGAGAAAGCCTGTTTTTTATGGTTTTT
Organism: Flavobacterium sp. N1736; assembly: GCF_025947065.1. NCBI lineage: Bacteria > Pseudomonadati > Bacteroidota > Flavobacteriia > Flavobacteriales > Flavobacteriaceae > Flavobacterium > Flavobacterium sp. N1736. The sequence continues at coordinate 725,333 of NZ_CP109994.1, read as the reverse complement.
GCAGAGCGACCGGAGGAAGCTCCTGCAAGGACCAAGAAAAAAAGGGTTTAGAGAAAAATATTGTAGCGGATAGCGCGATTAGCTTCTTAAAAAAAACTTAAATCTTCATCTCGTATTCATAAATCATGACTACCTTTGCACTGTCAAAAAATCATATTATGAACATACAACATATTCCACAAATTAAGCATACTGATAGTGGGAATTTCTTTTTATTGGCGGGACCTTGCGCTATCGAAGGAGAAGAAATGGCTCTCAGAATTGCTGAAAAATTAGTTGGTATTACCGACAAACTTCAGATTCCTTATGTCTTTAAAGGATCATTTAAAAAAGCAAATCGTTCCAGAATTGATAGTTTTTCCGGAATTGGAGATGAAAAAGCATTAAAAATTTTAAGAAAAGTTTCAGAAACTTTTCATATTCCAACTGTAACTGATATTCACACAAATGAAGATGCTGATATGGCTGCGCAATATGTAGATGTTTTACAAATTCCGGCTTTTCTTGTTCGCCAGACTGATCTTGTTGTTGCTGCGGCAAACACCGGAAAAGTGGTAAACTTGAAAAAAGGACAATTTATGAGTCCGGAAAGCATGAAACATGCAGTGCAAAAAGTATTAGACTGTCATAATGAGAATGTTATGGTTACAGATCGTGGTACTATGTTTGGTTACCAGGACATGATTGTTGATTTTAGAGGAATTCCAACTATGCAACAATATGCCTCTACGGTTCTTGATGTAACGCACTCGTTGCAACAGCCTAACCAAACTGCCGGTGTTACGGGCGGAAGACCTGATATGATTGAAACTGTTGCCAAAGCGGGTATTGCTGTGGGTGTTGACGGTATTTTTATCGAAACTCATTTTGACCCTGCAAACGCAAAAAGTGATGGCGCTAATATGCTGCATTTAGACTATTTTGAAGGTTTAATGACTAAGTTGGTTGCTATTAGAAAAACAGTTAATTCATTCTAATTTTTAATATTATTTCATTGAAAACAAAAATTTTATTTTTCTTCTTAGTATGTGTTTCCTTAAACACATTTGCTCAGGAAGAAATCACAGTAGAAAGATATACAGCACATAATAAAGGTAAATTCTTCGTTTCATGGGGTGGTAATAGAGACAGTTATACTAAATCTGATGTAAACTTTAGAGGGAAAGATTACAACTTTACTGTAGCAGACATGAAAGCGCATGATAAACCAAAAGGATATCATATTGATTATATTAATCCGGCAAACATGACAATTCCTCAAACTAATTTTAGATTAGGGTATTTCATTAACGATCATTATAGCGTTTCTATCGGTTGGGATCACATGAAATATGTGATGACTCAGAATCAAACGGCTAATGTTACCGGTTATATTAATTTACCTGCTGATGAAGCTGGATCTTTTTACAACGGACTTTATAATAATACACCTGTAGATATGTCTCTACATGGCGCTCAGGAAGGTGGTACTGATGCTACTCAGGGAAATCCTCCTGCTTTTTTAATGTACGAACATACAGATGGTTTGAACTATGTTAATACTGAGGTTTCCAGACATGACGATATTTCGAAATGGTTTGGTTTGCCAAATACAGATAAAGTTCAGATTAACTTAACTGAAGGTATAGGTGCCGGAGTTTTATACCCAAAAACAAATACAACTTTATTAGGAAAAGAACGTCATGATGATTTTCACGTTTCTGGTTTTGGTGTATCTGCAAAGGCGGGAATCAACTTTACTTTCTTCAAGTATTTTTACTTACAAGGTGAGCTAAAAGGTGGTTACATCGACATGAAAGATATTAGAACTACGGTAAGTAATGAAGATAAGGCTTCGCAACACTTTTTATTCTTTCAAAGAATTATTGCTGTTGGAGGAATTTTTAGAATCTAATATTTCTTAAAAATATATTTTAAAATAGTTATCATTTATTTGGTAACTATTTTTTTTATTATTTACTTTGCAATTCAAAGTACTTTATATATCATTTCTTTTTTTGAGTTAATACAGAGAACTGAATTAAGAAATGCCAGAAAATAAAGTATATTTAGATTCTAAAAATTCAACATGAAAAAAATGAAGTATATCTTTTTAGGAACTACGCTTTTAATTAGCTTTTGCTGCGCTTTGTATGTGGCGACATTGGTGTTTCCTAATAATCCGTTTTCAGGAGCAAAACCTCAAAATGCTTTGTTTGATAAAATTCAGGATGGTGATATTATTTTTCAGACTTCAGAATCTAAGCAATGTGAAGCGGTGAGAATTGCAACAAATTCTAAGTTTTCGCATTGCGGAATTATCTTTTTTATAAATGGCAGGCAATTTGTTTTTGAAGCGGTTCAGCCTGTAAAAATAACACTACTAGAAGATTGGATATCACATGGAAAGGATCATAAATATGTGGTAAAAAGATTGAAAAATGCCGAAAAGGTTTTGACTCCGACGACATTGCAAAAAATGAAAGATTATGGTCAGCAATTTAACGGTAAAGAATATGATGCCTTTTTTGAATGGACGGATAATCGAATCTATTGTTCTGAATTGGTTTGGAAGATATACAAAACCGGAGCTGGTGTAGAATTGTGTCCGCTACAAGAATTGAAGGATTTTAATTTGGAAGACAAAAGAGTACAAAAAATATTAAAGGAAAGGTATGGAAATGATATTCCGCTTGACGAAAAAGTGGTCTCGCCTTCTAACCTCGCCGATTCTAATTTATTAAAAACCGTAATCGATACGTATTAAAATCTAAAAAGCTGATTGAAATCTAAATTGGCTTTTTTATTTCTTAATTTACTTTGAATTTCAAAGAACTTTTAAAATAATTTTATGAGAGATTATATTGTTGAAAAAATGTATGACGTTAGCAGGAAACCATATCAAAAGTATTTTAAAAAAAGTACGCCGTGGGAAATTGACAAAGATGAATTATTGCAATATCCTAAAGATTCTCTTGGGTTTGGATTAGGACAATTTCTTAACAAAAATCATTTTGATATGCAGCCAAAACTGGAAGATCATGACATTATTCATGTTTTAACAAACACTGGAATTTCGGTCGCTGAGGAAATCGGAATGCAATATTATCTTTTAGGAAACGGGAAGAAAAGTTTGTATTTGTATGTTGTAATTATTTCCGGAACTCCTTTTTATATAAGTCAGATACGTTACTTTTTTCAGCAATACAAAAAGGGAAAACGGGCACTTCCCTTTCATTATCTTGATTTCTCGAAAATGCTTTCTATTCCTGTTCAATCAATTCAAAAAACATTTAATATTTAAATCATGGAAACAACTGACGAACCTTTTGAAGAAAAACAAGCAACAGAATTAGCTATTGGCAGTTTTATTGTCAGCACCATTTTGTTTGTACTTTATATTGTTACAAATGCCAGTGCAAATGTTTTGATTATTGCATTTCCATTTGTTACGGCTGCAATACTTCTTAACGCAATAATGTTATTTCATCTTATTGATAAATTTATTTATTTGCCGGAATATAGAAAAGATATAGCCATTAAAATTCTAATTCTATTGTCTAATATTCCTATTACATTTTTGTATTATACGATCGTAATGAAGCTGTAATTAAAAGAAGAAAGCCGTCTCATGAGACGGCTTTCTTTTCCACAAAACATAATAATCCATTATTTAAAAAAGTAACCAATCGTTATTTGAAAAACTCTGTTCTTCATATCATTGTCAATAAAATGATTTATATCGCCTTTTTTAAAAACATTAGAATAAGAAAGGTTATATCTCAAATCTGTATAAAATTTATCTTTAAATTGATAACCCAATCCAAAATTTACTGATGTATCTATACCACTCGAATACTCTTTTAAATTAAAACTTTCCTGATTTTCATACCCTAAAAAATTATCCTTGTATTTATTATTGGCTTTTAAAAGTATTCCGATCTGAGGTCCGGCTTGTAGACTTAAATCTTTTATTACGTAATATTTTAACATTACCGGAATGTTTAAATAGTTAAGCTTAATGGTGCTTTTATAGTTTGAATTTGTAACGTCCTGATCAGAAAAGGAAACTTTTGTTCCCTGCTGGCTGTACAACAATTCTGGTTGAAGCGAAAAGTTTTTCGACATAGGAATTTCGACCATAACTCCTGCTCTAAATCCTGTTTTGCCTGATGAATTTAATTCGCTTTCATCAAAAGTAAGACTCGCAATATTTAAACCTGCTTTTACTCCCAGTTTAACCTTTTTGGTCTGAGCTATAACAGTCACACTCAAAAATAGTGTGCATAAAATTATTATAGATTTTTTCATAGTATTTCTTTGTTTAAGTATGGTAACTCCAAAAAATGAGAGTTACCATTCTTTTATCTTTATTTTTATTTCTTAATAATCTTGGCTGTGTATCTCTTCCCTTGTATACTGCAATCTAAAACATAAACTCCGGGACTTAAAGCAGTTATATTTAGAGTTGATGGTAAACTCGTATACGTTTTATTCCACACTGATTTACCGTCTATTGCGTAAATGCTGATTTGTATTTCTCCTTCAATTTTATCAGCCAGAAAAATGTTTACAATATCAACAGCCGGATTAGGAAACACTCTGAAAAGGTTTGTTATTTTTCCAAGAAGCATTCCTTTTGAATCAAATGAAGCCGAAACATTATTACATCCGTTTTTAGTTGTTACCTGTAGGCTGTAATTTCCTTCCCAAACTGTAATTATCGATTTTTCAGTTGCATTTGGTATTGGTCTGTCATTTAAAAACCATTGGTAAGAAGCTGCGTTAATGGAAGCGGTTAGTTTTTTATCGCCTGCAATCTGAATTTCAGGTACAACGTTTTCATCAATTGAAACAGTCGTACTAAACGTTTTACCAATTCCATTTTCGTTATAAACCGTTACGAAATAATCCCCGCTTTTTGTTATCGTAATAGTTGGTTCCGTTGAACCATCAAACCATTCGTACGATTTATATTTTCCAGGATTTAAAACAACTTCAGGACCACAAGCAACTCCACTTACTAATTCAGATTCGAAAGTGTCGAATGTTGCCGTTATTGTTTCGGTAAGTGTACAGCCATTTTTCATTTCTAATGTTACCGTATAATCTCCTGCTTTGGTTATTTCAATACCGTTGGAAACATCACCTGTACTCCATTTGTACGAAACAGCTTTTAATTTTTTAGCACTAATATTAGTTTGAGCATCAACATATAAAGTTTTACCTGTATACCCATGAATTACCGTATTATCAAATATTTTAAAATCTGATGGTACTCCCTGATAGATATAGTTTTTTATTTCATTGTTTTGCTGGATAGCATCATTCTCTAATTTTGCATTCACATTAAATACATGAGAGTCTCCGCTATCATCAAGTTTTATTTGTTTTTTCAAAATATATTCTATGCTTCCGCCAACCGGAATTCCAGCTTCAACAGATTCTGAAATAGCTTCATTTGTGTTGCTATATTCTACATCTAATTGAATTGTATTTGCTGCAATTGCAATTTGTCCTTCATTGGTTAACTTCACTTTAAATTCAGATCCGCCACATACATCTCTTGGCGACAATATTTCTACTGATACATCTAAAACAGGTTCGCTGATTATTTTTAAATCATCTAACACCATATAAGAATATCCACCTTCTTTAGCATGTCTAAATCGCAGCATCACAGATTTTCCTGCATATTTAATTAAGTTTACTGCTCCTTTTTGCCATTCGGTGTCTACATAACTTCCTTGCTTAGAGTCTTTCCATATTTCAGTCCATTCGCCGCCTGCAGTTTTAATATCGATACCAAAAGAATTGATATAATTGCATTGCATTCCATAATAAAATTCTAAAGCAGTTGTATTTTCAGATAACTTATACATTGGAGAAACTAATTCTCCGTACATAGCATAATATTCAAGCTGACTGTAAAGCATCATTGCAGAAGCATCTTCTGTATGATCTTTTCGAGGAATCGTTACGGTTGCACTATCAGGTTGTGTAACATTTCTCCAAGGATAATTTTCATCACTTTGATTTGATGTATATCCTTTTGATCCAAATAGTGAGCCTTGGGCTACATTTGAGAAAGTTTCAATATCTAAGCCTGGTGCTTTTGCAATAACCTCAAAAGATTTTGTAAGGGTTGCTGCCTCAGCTTTTGATTGTCCGTTTGTAATTATTTTTACCGTAATTTCATAATTTCCTGCTGCTAACTGCGGGATATTGTCCAGTGTATAAACAATAGTTTGATATTGCTGTATCTGATCATTTCTTTGTAACGTAACCGGTTCACCAATAGCTTTACCATTTTGAGTAATTTGATATTCGATTTCAGCTTTTTCTACTTTTTTATAAAATACATTTCTTGCCGCTATAAAAAATTGGTGCGAAGGTGAGTCTTCATAAACAGTTTCAGGTACACTTAAATTAGATAATTGCAAATATTCTGATTTCTCTGTAAACTTAATATTATCTACTGCAAAACCATCTGCAAATAATCCGTTATCATCATGCTGAAATGCTACAAGAACACAAGGTTTTCCTGCATACGGGGTTAAATCTACGTGATATTCTATCCAATTATTGATATAATACATTTTAAAAACCGTTTCCCAGGTTTTACCTCCATCTGTACTTACTTTTACATATCCGTCTGAAAGTCTCGCGCCATCTCCAAAAGCATCAAATGTTAAGTGTGCTTCTTTATAATTGCTCAAATCTAACACAGGAGAGGTTAGCATATCATTTGATGAGTCACAATTACAAATATCATCGTTACTCGCCATAAATTTTGTGTGCTCTGTTAAGAAAAAACTTGGAGATCTTAACTCTAAATATGTTCCATGTTTCCAGCCTGCAGCGCCTTTGTTTTCAGAAGTTCTCCAGCCTTTATATTTGGTCACATCTTCAAAATCCATTATATATGGAAGCACCGATATTTTCATATCTTCATTGTCCCAATTATCGTAATTAAAGGTATAAGTATTATTTTGTGGTCTAACATCCTGAGTCACATCATCAGGAAATACAGTAACCGTAATGGTATTATCACCAATGCTTTTTAAGTCAATATTGGGAATAGAATACGTTATGGTATCTCTAAACTTAGTAAAGACTAATGATGCTTTTTCTGTTTTTGAAAAAACTTCATTTTTTGCACTATCAAGAATTTTTACTGTAAAATTAACCTGTTCAGCCGCTGTTGCAAAATTATTGATGATTTTGGTCGTTATTTTTGCATTATTATTATCAATTTTACAACTGCCAGCATCTATACTTGCATCCAAAAGCACTAAATCATAAGGTGCATTATCTATATGAATATTGTCTATATATGCACCTATGAATCCATCCCTATAATTATCTGTGGCAACACGAAAACGAATAGCGCCTTTTTTACCTGCAAGGTCATTTAAACGCATTCCAATTGGCATTTTCTTATAATCAATTTCAATTCCTGTAAACCATGGTCCTGACAAGAGACCTTTTTCATCGTAATGTAAAGTTGAAGGATAATCAATACCTGTAACTTTTTTCCAATTTTGATTATCTTCAGAATATTCTACAACTAATCCATCATATCCGTTATGAAACAAAGTGGCAATATCAAATTCAACATACGGAAAAGCAATATTCGTAAAATCAAATACTGGCGATTGCAATGTAAAATCTGCATTTAGTTCCATTCTTTCAGAAGGATTAGCAAGATTTACAGTCGCCCATAAATATTTAGACTTAGTGTCTCTAAACGTATGAGAAGATGCCTGCCATACAAATTTTTGATTTGTAGCCAGCGATTTTGAATACCAGCCTCCGGATGTTCTTTCAAAATCCTGAGTATATGGAAATTGAGTTACAATACCGCTGTAAACAGCACTTATGCCACTGTTATTAGTTGCTACAGGATCCTGACTGTAGGATACAAAAGCTTCATAAGTATGTAAACCCATTGGTGATAAATCGATCGTACTATCAAAAGGAATTGTCATTTCTGAGTTTCCTTTAAAAACATCACTCAATGTAATTTCTTTCCAGATTGTTTCATTCCCGGCAAGTGTATTTGCATATCCTATTTTTAATTTAGATCCGGCAGGTAAATCCTGACATCCTAAATTATAAACCGTAACTGATAATGCGTGCTTTGCTGACAATGCTGTACCGGAGTATGACGGAAGATTTAATCCCACAACTTTAAGATCGAAATCTTTTTGCGGAGAAATAACCATAAAACTTGAAACAAAAGAAATTCCGTCTTTTGCACCAAACTCTATAACAGGATTAAAATCAAATTTAACTTCAACATAGTTTAACTTCGTATCGCTTGTTATGTAAGGAATATTTTCCTGAATTTTTATGGTAGTTTCTTCACCGATCGCCAGATCTTTAGCAAAGCTAATTGTACTATCGTTAGTGTATTGAGTAGTCAGCCTGTTGCCAAAACCAATCATCATTAATCTCAATTTGTAATTTAAAATCTCATTTGCTTTAATTACAACAGATCCCGTATTTTTAATTTTAACATAAAAAGGTTCGTTCCCTTTTAAAGAACCACAAGTTTCAACAGGATTCTCAACTGAAACAATTACTATTTGCTTATCTGTAAAAGCAGTTCCAACACCAATAGCATACCAGGCATTGGTAACTTGTTTGTATTCTTCAGAACCTAATCCGTACAAATCTTCTGTAACCATTAAGGTCGCCTGGCGCATATCGCTAAAGTTTGAAGACGGAGACAAATACTCCGTAAGCGTTATGTAGGCAATTTTCTCTGCCTTTGCAAGACCAATAGCCTTAACATCATAACTGTTATTAAGATCATTTACACCTTGACCTCCTTCACTTAAAAGATAAAACCAGTAATTTGTAACTCCACTGTTAATGTGAACTCCTCCATTATCATACGTTATGTCTAGCGGATTTGCCCAATTTTTACCTCCGTAAGTATCAGGCTGACCCTGCGCTTTTGGGTTCGCCATATTTCTCATGCTTCCATGAGTGTACAATTCATCACCCAGCAGCCAAATATTTTTACTTGATTCTCTCCCAACATAAAATTCAACGGCTACGCCAAAGATGTCGCTGAAAGATTCGTTTAAAGCACCTGATTCTCCCTGATAAATTAAACCGGCTGTAAAACGTGTTACACCGTGAGTTAATTCGTGGGCAGTAATTCCTAAACCAACATAAGGCGTGTTGTAACCATCTCCAAATTGTGCCCAGCCTCCAGTCCACGAAGCATTTTCAACATTAGTGCCTAAATGTGCCAGACCAATAATGGTCATTCCTTTATTATCGATACTATTTCGATTAAATTTTTCACCATAATATTCTATGGTTTTTTGCATTCCCCAATGAATATCGATGGCAACTTCATCGTTATCTTTATTGTGCAGTTCATTCCAAATATTATCGTCATCAATAAACTCCGTGATTACTTCATCTGAAGCCTGATTTGCATGATTCATATTCCAGGTTACAATTGGCACATTGTATTTTCCCTGTAGCGCCTCTAATCGGTATCCATCAGCATATTGTTTCGTATTAAAAGTAACTTCTCCGGCATATCGAGATTTACCTTTTCCAATACTTTGAACTGAACCTTTAATACTTGAATCCCGGTTTAAATCAATGATAAGAATTATTTTTCCTGTGTTTGCATCTACATAAATGGTCTGGCTCGATTGTGGATTTATAGCATAAATATCATATTTCCAGGTCAGATAATAATCTTTTAGTTCAGAAGAAAAGTTAGGTCCAACATACACCAATTCACCTTTCGGTTTCGTGCTTATATCTTTATTTAATAAGGCTCCTAATTTTTTACTTTCCCAAATATATTGTTTGGCATTTACCGTTTTCAGGGCAATCTCTAAACCTGCTGCTGCACTTATTTTATAGTTGCTGCTTACAGTCAACTTCTTAGCTGTAGCCCCAAATGCATCAATTTTAGTTTTATTTTCTCTAACCTTATATATTGCTCCTTCAACAGGAACTGAGTTATGCATTTGCTGATAAGTTGCCAGCGTTCTGCCATGATTATCAGAAATTGATTTTAACTGCATTTTATCAGATGCAGATAAATCAAACTCTCCTTTTTTGACTTCAAATATATTTTTTGCAGTCAAATTTGATGATTTAGCAAAAGATCTCACCTTTGTATTAACTGAATCTTGTGCGTTTGTTTTCGCAATACTATTCGTTAGTTTTTGCTCAAATAAATTTTGACTTTGTTGTGCTTGTTTCAACACTGATTCGCTTTCTTCGGCTGAAAGTTCTTTTCCGTTTATCTTTTCTTCTTTTTGAGTAAAGAGATTATTTGGATTATTATTCTGATTCGAATTTGGATCATTGGTTTTCGTAGAAACCGTTTTTTTCTGGCTTGTAACAGGCGATCCTAGAGCTGTTATTACATTGCCTTTTAGTTTATTTGGTAAAGGTGACTGCGCCATTCCAACGGAACAGACAAAGAAACCTAACAAAATAAACAAATACCTTGTCTTGTAGTAAATTTGGTTCATTTTTCTAAATTTAAATTAATATTCTAGTTTGCTTGGTTAATTACACTTCAATGGCTCATAGCAAAACCAAAAAAGCGGTTTCTGAAAATCAATTTGGAGGTTGATTTTCAGAATTTCCTTTTGTTATTTTTTCCAGAATCTTTAAGAGGGTTTTCTTTTTTGTTTTTGCTTCTTCTAAAAGTTGTTCTAAGCTTTTAGGAGGTTTATTTTTTTTCTTCCGATTCATTCTAATTTTATTTACATCGATTTAGTAAATGTAGAATGACAGCATAGGTTTTTGAAAAAAAGGACTATTACAAAAACACTCTCGGGCAAAAAAATATCACCCAAAAAACACTCAAAATAAGACAAAACAAACTAGACCAAGTACTTAGCTTAAATTTAAATTGATAGTTAATGTGGTCTAAATGGTATTTAGATAAGTAGAGAGATTTACTTTTTCATTGGTCAGATCAAACTTTTTACGAAGTCTGGTTCGGGCATTTTCAATAGCTTTAAAAGATTGCCCTGTAATTTGAGAAATTTCTTTTGTAGTAAGATCGAGATATAAGAGCGCGCATAACCTGCGGTCTTTTGGAGTTAGTGAAGGATAATCGACGGTTAATTTGTCAAAAAAAGATTTATGAACCTGTTCAAAACTTATTTCAAATTCTTTCCAGATATCGGTATTCAAATTCTTTTCCAAACGCTTTAAAACTATATCAATAGCTTGCTGCATTTCTTTATTAACCGTTTTAAGCTTAATCTGTTTAAGATCAGTAAGGATTTCATTAATATTATCGGTACGATGTATTTCTGCCATTGCCTTCCCTATAAGAACCTTTTTCTTGGCTTCAAGGCTTTCGTTTAAGGCTTGCATCTTTGTATTTAATTTCTCTTTTTCAAGTTGATTTTTAATATTCCTGTTTCGGAATTTTATCAGTAAAATAATTAAAATCAATATGCCAACAACCAATATCAATCCAACTACATAATACTTAAATCGCTTTTTTTGTTCAAGAAGTGTTTTTATTTGAGTTCGAACTTTATAATCCTGCTCCAGTTTTATTCTTTCTATGTTTACAGCCTTTTCTTCGACATTTATACTGTCGTTAATGGCATTGTATTTCTGAAAATAATAAACCGCATTTTTATAATCTTCTTTACTAACATATACCTGATACAGTATTTTGTTCAGGTTTAAACCGGAATAACTGTACTGATTTTCTTTGCATAATTCCAGTGCTTTTTTTGCATTTACAATTACAGCATCATAATTTTTTTCTTTTAGATTGTATTCAGAAAAAGACTCGTATACAAAAGCTTCTACTGTATTATTAACCCCTTTGTTTACTAAAGAAAAGGCTTCATTAAAATAATAATCTGCATTTTTATTGTCTTTTTTTAAACCATAAGCACGTGCTATATTAGTACATACATTGACCTTTAGGTCATTGTCTTTTATCGTCTTATTTATTAAATAAGCTTTTTGATAGTAATAAAGTGAAGAATCTAAATTTTTCTTTAGATATAAGGTACCTATATTGTTTAATATTTTTATAAGCTTGACCGAATCATTTTTAGATTGTTGATAGCGATATACATTTAAGAAATATTGTAATGCTTTTTCTTTATTATTTCCTACTGCATAAATAATCGCCAGATTGTTTTCTAGTTTTGCTACTTCTTCAGTGTTATCATTATTTTTGTAAATATCATATGCTTTTAGGTAATATTTTAAAGCAATATCCAATACATCTTTTGAATTATACATTTTGCCCGTCGTAGTGTAAACCTGTGCTAAAGCGAGATCTGGTTCCTTTGTTTTTTTTGCTTCAGCTTCAGCTAATTCAAGGTACTTTATAGCTCTGTCCCAATCTGTTGTTTGCAGTCTTAATGCAATCTTACTGCACAGTTCAACCTTTTTTTGATGATCACTGATACTATTCACGCTATCAATGAGTTCTTTTGTTGACTGTGAATGAATACTAAAAGAAAGAAGAAATAATATAGAAAATAATCGTGTCATCATAGAAAAACGCTAAAGAAATGTTTCAAATTTAAATAAAAAAAATAGGATAAATAGTACATAAATACTAAAAAGAAGAAATATAAATTGCCTTAAATTTGAAGTTATAACTATTTTAAACGACTATTATTATAATCAATATCCAATTAAAAAGCCGTCTCAAACATAATTTGAGACGGCTTTTTGTTTATTTTTTTTAAGAATCTTAATTCGCTGTTGGAAGTACAATTCCTGTTTGATCTATTAAATAAAGTAAACTTGTCATTGTTGCAGCTCCAAGTTCTAATTCTCTTTTGTTAATAGCATCAAATTTATCATTTGCTGCATGGTGATAATCAAAATAACGTTGAGAATCTGGTTTTAAACCTGCTTTAACGATCGTTTTAGACGTTAAATGATCAATATCTGATCCGGCGTGCCCAATTGTAAAACTATGAACTAAGTAAGGCTCAAAAAAGTCTTTGAACCCTTGTATTTTTTTGAAGTTTACATCATCTGCCTGAATAGAAAATCCTCTTGGAGAAAATCCTCCTGAATCACTTTCTAAAGCAAAAATATGATTCTCGTTCTTTTGTTTTGCAACTTCTTCGTATTTCGCACCGCCTTTTCCGCCGTTTTCTTCATTCATGAAAAGAACAACACGAATCGTATTTTTAGGTTTGTAGTTTAAGTTTTTAAGAATACGAATTACTTCCATACTTTGCACAACCCCTGCTCCATCGTCATGAGAACCGTCTGCCAAATCCCAAGAATCTAAATGTCCGCCAACTACCATAACATTCTCCGGAGTTACTGTTCCTGTTATTTCACCAATTACGTTGTATGATAAAGCATCAGGTAAAGTTTCGCAAGATTGTTTGAAATAAAATTTCAAAGCCGGATTGCTTTTCAGGAATTTACTCAACAACTCAGCTCCATTTGTACTTATTGCAGCTGTTGGAATGTATTGCTCTTTTGGCAAATCGCCATAACTTTGAGCTCCTGTATGCGGAAAATCGTCTAAACGTAAATTCATAGAACGAACAATTGTTCCTACCGCTCCCAGTTTTGCAGCTTCTTTTGCTCCTGCAAATCTCTGATCTACACAAGCTCCGTATGATTTAAAAGTTTCAATATTTTCCGGATCCATTGGTCTGTTAAAAAACACAATTTTACCTTTTACTTTATCTCCTAATTCACCAAGTTCTTTTATACCCTGAACTTCAATAACTTCTGCCGTAAGTCCTGTTTTTGCTGTTGCTACAGAACCTCCTAAAGCGCAAATTGGCACTACAGTTTTAATTTTTCCGTCAAGAATATAAGCTGTTTCTTTTTCACCACGTACCCAATGCGGCACCATAACTTCTTGTAAATACACTTTGTCAAGTCCTAAACTTTCTAATTGAGACTTGGTGTAATTAACTGCCAGCTGTGCATTTTGAGATCCTGATAAACGGGCTCCAATATCGTTAGACAAATACTCTAACCAAGTATAACATTTAGACTCGGTTAAGGCTTTTTTATAAAATAATTTAATGTTTTTTTCATCATTTGATTGCGCAAAAGATGTCAATCCGTTTAAAACTAAAACAGTTAAAAGAATCGTTTTTTTCATAGGTTAATGGCTTTTTTCAGGTTACTTAATCTGCTATTGATAGCTGTACAAAGGAACAAAATTCTTTTAATAACTCATGGAGATTTAGTGAACCTTTTTCTGAAAATTAGTTACAAAATTATTTTACTTCAATAAGTTTAGTTTTTGTACTAATACCGTTTTCATTAAAGGCTTCAACTGTAAAATAATATGTAGTGCCTTTATCCAGACCTCTAAAGTCATACAAACTTTCATCATAAACCATAATTGTATTGTATAATTTATCCGGAGCAATTCCGTAATAAATATTATATCCAATGGCATCATTTTGTTTTTTCCATGTAATCATTGCATTACGGGAATCTTTGGCATTTCTGTTTACTTTAAAACTGGAAACCGGTTTTGGTTTTGCGGCTAATCCGTTGCCAAAAACCCTGAAATCTGAAACAGCAAATAATCCCGAAGCATTATGAATATTTTCCATTTTGATGTAACGGGCCTCAATTGCTTTTGATAATTCGACATAATCATGCGGAACATCTTTATCATTTTGAGATTTATCAACCACCAAAGTCCAGTTTACAGCATCATCAGACATATAGATTTTATACTGATAATAAATATCCATTGCTTTATTGTATTGCGTTGCTTTGTGATCGGCATAATTGATTTGCAACGCATTTATTTGCATTTTTCTGCCTAAGTCAAGTTGCAGCCATTCGCCCGGATTACTTGTTTTTGCAGACCAATACGTCTGAATATTTTCATCTGTTAAATTGTTCGCGCCGTAGCAAAATTTTTCATAGACTTTTTTTCCTCCGTTATCCATTCTGTGCGTTTCCACTTCCATACATTCTTCAGAAGACGAAACTGTCACGGGTTTTTTATACGATAATAACATCCAGCCCGAAGAAGCTCCCTGTTCATGATTACGCAATTTTGTTGGAAGCGTTATCGGAAAATCTCCATAAGAAGTATTCGAATACATTACATCATCTTTATCAAATCCGGCAGGAAACATATCAATACGACGCTCAAAACGGTCTTTTATCGAAATTTTGCATGTTCCTGTATTCCAGTAATTTCCGTAATTATCTGCAAAAGTATTTCCGTGTCCGGCACCAATTACAAAACCTCCGGGTTTATACGACATCGGATTATGTTTTTGATATACAAATGGTCCTAACGGATTGTCGCCAACGTGAACTCCGTTTGCATAACCTTTAAATTCTGTTGCCGGCGCGCCATATTGCATATAATATTTACCGTTGTGTTTGGTCATCCAGGCGCCTTCAATAAAATTACCCCAAGGCGCAGGTTCCATATCATTATTTGGTCCAAAACGCTCCCAACCGTGCAAAGTTGGGTCTAAACCAACAACTGCTTTTGCCTGACCGTATGGTTTTTGAATATCTTCGACTTCTGTTGCGGCATATAATGGTGCATAATCGGCTTGATTTCCTTTCGGAAGCCATGTTTTATAATCTACTTCTACGCCTACAAGAGGCAATTTTCCGCTTGAACCATAATACATATAGACTTTTTTATCATCATCCTGAAAAATTGCAGGATCCCAGGTTGGCAGCATTGCTTTATCAACATGTCGTACCCATTTTCCTGATTTTGGATCGGCTGTTTTCCAAACCGGATGATCTTTTTTCCATGTTGAACCTACATAAAATAAAGTGTCGTTTACAACCCACGCAGCTGGCGCGCATTGATCATCATCTCCCGGCTGTCTTTGAAAACTTCCATAAACAAAATTCCAGTCAGACATGTCTTTACTCCAAAAGAAACCAGCCTGATTTGTGGCAAATAAATAATATTCGCCTTTATAAGTAATAATCACAGGATCAGCACTTGAACGTCGGGATTCCGGAATTCTGTTGTGATTAAAAGTCGTATAATTGTAACCAATATTGATTGGATTACAATACGTTGATGCGGGTTTATTAGGATCAAACCATTCTGTTTTGCCAGGAATACTGGATTTTTGTGCCGCGATATTGGTATTAAATCCTATCAAAAGCAACAAAAGCGATATAGACGATAGTTTATACATTTCTTTTATTTTTTATGTTTTGTGTTTCAAAAATTAAAATTGATAATGGTGCAAAAATTAAGACATAGATTTGATCTGAAATCCGTACTATTTTTAATACATTTTCAGACTAAAAAACTATAAAAAAACCCTCCGTATAACCAGTACGAAGGGCAATAACTAATTAACAAACCAATTATTTAGTTAACTCAAAACTAACTTTCTTATCGGCATTTGAATTTCCTCCAACGAAAACATCAAACAGCCCGGTTCTGCTACAAATTGTAAATCAGAATTATAAAATTTTAAATCTTCAACAGTAAGATCAAATGTTACTGTTTGTTTCTCCCCTTTTTTAAGGGTTATTTTTTGAAAGTTTTTCAATTCTCTAACCGGTCTTGTTACTGAACCAACTAAATCTCTGATGTATAACTGAACGGTTTCTTTTCCGTCGTAATTTCCTGTATTAGCAACATCAACAGTTACTTTTAATTTTCCGCTAAAGTTCATTTTATCAGATGAAATTTTCAGGTTTGAATAATCAAAAGATGTATAACTTAAACCAAAACCAAATGGAAATAATGGTTCGTTTCTTTCATCGATGTAATTTGATCTGAATTTTTCAAATTTTCCTTCTGTATTAGAAAGTGGTCTTCCTGTATTTTTGTGCGCATAATAAATTGGCAATTGTCCAACGCTTCTTGGGAAAGTTGAAGTCAATTTTCCGGAAGGATTTACATCTCCAAATAAAACATCGGCAATAGCGTAACCTGCTTCGCTACCTGCAAACCAAACATTTAAAATAGCAGGAACTGTCGCATTTTCATCTGTTATTACTAACGGACGACCGTCGAATAATACTAAAACAACTGGTTTTCCTGTTTTTAATAATGCATTTAATAAATCTTTTTGTGCTTGCGGAATTTCCAATTTTGTACGGCTGCTTGATTCTCCGCTCATTTCTGCAGATTCTCCAAGTGCTGCCACAATTACATCTGATTGATTTGCCACTTTTAAAGCTTCTGCCAATAATTCTTCTTTAGAACGTCCATCTCTATGTAACGTTTTACCAAACATTGTTGCGTTTGTTTCAAAAGTTTCATCGTAATCTAAGTTGCTTCCTTTTGCATATAATATTTTTGTAGAAGTTCCTGCAACTTCTTTAATTCCTGCTAATAATGATATAGCATTTTCCATTTTTGTCGCCACACTCCAGGTTCCCGGCATGTTTTCTTTAGCATCTGCCAATGGTCCGATAAGTGCAATAGTTCCAGATTTTTTAAGAGGCAATACCTGATTTTGATTTTTTAATAAAACCAATGACTGTGCAGAAATTGATCTTGCTTCTTTTCTGCTGCTTGCTGTAAAAATTTCTGTTTTTGCTCTTTTTTCATCACAATATTTATACGGATCTTCAAATAATCCTAAGTCATATTTTGCTTCTAAAATAAGTTTTACAGCATTGTCTATTTGTGAAATTGTAACTCTGTTTTCGTCTAATGATTTTTTTAGAGTAGTTAAAAAACCTTCTCCAACCATATCCATTTCTACACCGGCGTTTAGAGATAAAGCGGATACATCTTGTAAATTACCCATTCCGTGTTCGATCATTTCAGGAATTCCTGTAAAATCTGTTACCACAAAACCTTTAAAACCCCATTGTTTTCTTAAAACATCGGTCATTAACCATTTGTTTCCTGTTGCAGGAATTCCGTCGATTTCATTAAAAGACGCCATAACTGATCCTACACCGGCATCAACAGCGGCTTTGTAAGGTGGAAAATAATCGTTGAACATTCTGATATGACTCATATCAACCGTATTATAATCACGTCCACCTTCTGGTGCTCCGTATAAAGCAAAGTGTTTTACACAGGCTAAAATAGAGTTGTTTTTAGAAAGATCGTGTTGTTGGTATCCGTTTACCATTGCCTTTGCAATCTGGCTTCCTAAATACGGATCTTCACCTGAACCTTCTGAAACTCGTCCCCAACGCGGATCACGAGAAATGTCGACCATTGGCGAAAATGTCCAGTTAATTCCATCGGCACTTGCTTCCTGCGCTGCGATTTGTGCACTTCTTTCGATCAAATTCATATCCCAGGTACATGATAATCCTAACGGAATTGGAAATGTAGTTTCGTAACCATGAATTACATCCATACCAAAAAGTAATGGAATTTTTAAACGGCTTTGTTCAACTGCAATTTTTTGAACTTCTTTAATTTTTTGTACCGATTTTATGTTGAATAAACCTCCAACTTTTCCTTCGGCAATATTTTTTGCAACATTAGAACTATTAGCTTGTCCTGTAGTAATATCTCCGGAAGTTGGTAAATTTAACTGCCCTAGTTTTTCGTCTAAAGTCATTTTTGAAAGTAACTCGGCTACAAACTCAGATTTCGGTTTAATTTTTACGGCATTTTTAGTGTTCTTTTTTGGGCGTAACCCAAAACAGCACATCCTAAAAATAGTAAGACTAATTTCTTTTTCATTCTATTGTTTTTATTTATTTGTATTTGTTTTAATCTGTTTAAGCATCCAGTCATAAATTTCAGGATTGTCATAAACTCTTGTCCAGCTATCGTGACCTGCGTCATCAAAAATGGTCAATTGAACATCTTTGGCATTGCATTTTTTCAATTCTTTGTAAATCGAAATTGCATAATCTACTTTTACCACATCGTCTAATAATCCGTGATAAATTCTGGTTGGAATAGCGGCAATTTTACAGGCGTTTTCCTGTTCTATCAAATCAACAAAACCGGAAATTGGCACGATTGCAGCAAACTTTTCAGGATATGAAAGCGCTAAATTCCACGCTGCCCATCCTCCGGAACTCAAACCTGTAACATATATTCTGTCAGGATCTATTTTGTTCTCTTTCTGAATTTTTAAAATCAATTCATATATAGATTCAATGCTCCATTTTTCATCTTCTTTACATTGCGGAGCTAAAACATAAGCATCTAATGCATGCGTTTTTATATATTTTAAAGGTCCGTGAATTTTTACTTTTTCAATATCAGTTCCTTTTTCTCCATCGCCGGAAATAAAAACTATTAATGGCTTTTTCTCTTTTGTATTAGCCGGTTTATGTAAAGCGTAACCTAATTCATAATTGGCTACAATTACTGTTTTTATTTTTCCGTTTGTCTCTTTTTGTGCAAAACACATCGCAGAAAAAAGAAGCATTATTAACGCTATATTGTTTTTAATTTTTAACACCATTAAAATCCGTATTTTCCAGATTTAAATCCAAGTTTTACTAAACCTTGTTTTACTTCGGGAGCATTCATGAATAATTTCCACAATAATCCTGTGCGATAATTTTCGATCATCACAACTTCCGGCCCTGATCAATTGCTAAATAACGTTTTGCAACCCAGTTATTATTCTGTAAACTCAAAGCATCATAAAAACCGGCAGTTCCCCAGGTTTCTTTTTTATGATTATCATATAAATTACGAATCACAGCCATCGATTCTTTTGGTGTGTAAACAATTGAACTTATTGCAGCCGTTGGCGACATAACACCCTGATCGTTACTTGGCATGTGTGCATTATAACCTATCGAACCGTCAGGATTTCTTGAATATGAAGCACTTAATCCCCAATAATCAGGACTATAACCTTTCTTTGGGTTTTCTACACAATATTCATAATTGATTTTAGTTTGATTTACATTCAAATCCCAATAATTTGCATATTTATCGCTCAATTGCGTTGGATCAAGTCCAACATAAGAATAATGAGCCCAAAATAATGGTCCGCCAAATTCTTCTGCTCCGTTGTGTTTTAAAACTAACGGAATATTATATTTTGTTTTTGATGAAACGATTCCGCCGCTTCTTGCCCAGCCTTCGTGATATGCTTTAGCGTCAATTGTATGTGTTGGCGATGATGCAGCCAAAACATAAGTAATTAAGCATTCGTTATATCCTTCTAGAGGAAAATTCATTTGCCAGTCGTAAGTTGGCGACCAATGCCAGTATAAAACGTTTTTGTTGTTTGTATACCAATCCCATTCAACACCTTTCCAAAGTGCATCATATTTTTGAGCTACTGCTTTTTCTTTTTCGGATCCGTCTTTTAAATATTCGCGAACCGTAATCATCCCTGCAACCAAAAATGAAGTTTCGACTAAATCTCCACCATTATCCTTGGTTCCAAAAGGTTTTACTTTTCCTGTATTTCCGTCTATCCAATGCGACCATGCTCCGTGAAAACGATCGGCTTTGCCTAAAAAATCAGCAATTTTGTTTAGTCTTTCAACACCTTGTTCTTTGGTAATATATCCTTGTGAAATTCCGGAAACAATAGCCATTAATCCAAAACCTGAACCTCCTGTAGTTACAATGTTTGCATCATTATCAGGATAAACTCCATCAGGATGATAACGTTCTCTTGCTAATCCGGAGTTTGGTTCTGCATAATCCCAGAAATACTTAAAGGTTTCTTTTTGAACCACGTTTAAAAGTTGCTCATCAGATAATTTCTCAGTAGCAGTATTTCCTTCTGCATTCTCTTTTGATTTGTCCGTATTTGAACCACAACCAAAAAAGGTAAAAGCTATTAGTAAAACCGAAATTCTAATCATTATAAAAAATTTATGGAATTTATAAATAATCACTTCCTTCGATTTGAAGGAAGTGATTTAGTATTTTAATTAGTAACCACCAGGGTTTTGTTGCGAAAGTCCATCCGCTTCTCTCATGAATGAAGTTGGAAGAGGCCATAATTCATGTTTTCCAACAATGAATATTTTTCCATCTGCAGCCATGGCATCTTTAGCCTGACCTGTTCTAACGATATCAAACCATCTGTCATGTTCAAAAGCTAATTCTAATCTTCTTTCTTTATAGATTGCTTTTCTAATATCATCTTGAGAAGTAAAAGGCGTATCGCCTAAACCTGCTCTTTTACGAATTTGATTTATTAACGGAATAGCCAATGGTGTTTGTCCTAATTCGTTCAAAGCCTCTGCTTTCATCAATATTACTTCAGCATATCTTAAATATCTAAGATTAGTATCTGTAAATTCCTGATTATAAAATTCTGATGAATATGCTTTATAATTGTATCTTGCATTTGCTACAGATTCTGGTACTGGTGTTCCATCATATAAAACTGAACCTCTAAAAATAATAGTCGCAGCTCTTCGCACATCCCCTGCTTCATAAGCATTAGCTAAACCTGCTGTTGGCGTATTAAAACCCCAACCCCAGCCTCCGGCACCACGTGGAGCCTGAGAAACTGAATAATTACCAATTCCAAATCCCGAGTAGAAGTTCCTCCAATTCCATCAATCTCAAAAATAGATTCCGGACCAAATTCTCCTTCTTTTTTATATTGAGAAGAGTAATCTGCTACTAAAGAATATCCTGTAACTTTATCACAATTGTCAATTACTTTTTGCCAGTTTTTTTGATATAAATTCACTTTTGCCAGTAAAGCATAAGCTGAACCTTTAGAAACACGTGTTCTGTCTTCTGCTCCATAAGCCGATTTCTCTGGCAAATTTGCAATCGCATCAGTTAAATCTTTTTCTATAAAAGCATAAACTTCTGCCGGTGTTTTACGCGTAAGCTGCATAATTCTGTCTTCTTCTGATGCGGGAACTGGTAAGTGGTCAACGATAGGAACTCCACCATATCCTCTTACCAAAGTAAAATACATAAAAGCTCTCATAAATTTAGCCTCTCCCTCTAATCTTACTTTTAAACTTGGTGTAACTTTAGTCATCTTAGGAAAAATAGCTAAAGCCTGATTACATCTGTTTATTCCTGCATAATTAGCATTCCACGTAGATTGAAATGATGCAGTTGAAGCGTTATAGGTTAAAGCATCGATAATATCTTTATCTCCACCTGCATCTCCCGGATCTGAACCTTTATCAGCATCATCTGAAATAATACTTGAAACGGCATTCCAACCAAAAGAAGACATATCCCAGCCTAAAAACTGATTATAAATCGCTGTTACAAAAGTTTTGGCTCCTGCATCATTATTTACTAACTCTACATCTGCAGGAACTGACTCTGTAGGGTTTACATCTAAGAAATCATCTGAGCAACCGGAAAAAAACAATCCAGAAAGCACAAATATTGATATATATAATCTTTTCATAATATTAAAATTTTAAATTAACACCTACAACAAATGATCTCAATGACGGGTAAGCATCTAGCTCAACCCCCTGAGTGCCTTCAACAAGTTTACCATCACTTGTAACGTCTGGTGAAAATCCTGAGAATTTTTGAGAAATAAACGGATTGATTGCGTTTACATATATTCGGCAAAAGCTAATAAACTGATCTTCTTTAAGAGGTAATTTATACCCTAAAGTAATGTTATTGATTCTAAAGAAATCTGCTGATTCAAGATAATAAGTTGAAGCAAATGGTGTCACGTTTGAAGGTGCAGGATTAGAAGCTGTTGTATTTGTAGGTGTCCAAAAATCATTAGCTAAAGATGCTTCTATGTTTTCTCCTCCAAATCTTTGTGCTTTCTTCCCATTATATACTTTTGCTCCTCCTGTTCCATACCCGTCAACAGAAAAATCAATATTTTTATAATTTAATCCTAAAGTAACCCCGTAAGTAGAAGATGGTAAAAGTGAACCTGCATATTTCTTGTCTTCAAGTTCATCTAAAGCTGTTTGAACAACTTTTGTTCCATTTGCTTTATAGTACAGCATTTGGCCATTTGTTGGGTCAATACCTGCATATTCATACATAAAATAACTGCCTAAAGGATGTCCTACTGAAGTATTATCAAGAATTTTGGTATTTTGACCGTTTCCTAAACTTCCTCCAA
Source organism: Flavobacterium sp. N1736 (assembly GCF_025947065.1). Taxonomy (NCBI): domain Bacteria; kingdom Pseudomonadati; phylum Bacteroidota; class Flavobacteriia; order Flavobacteriales; family Flavobacteriaceae; genus Flavobacterium; species Flavobacterium sp. N1736. The sequence continues at coordinate 702,393 of NZ_CP109994.1, read as the reverse complement.
TTATCGGAGATAGTTTAACATTTTTAAGGCTTGTAAGTTCATTTTTATTATGAGAAAAATTACCTCCAACCCAGTAGCTTAAATTGTCATTTATTTTATCATCCCAACGTAACGCGATTTCATATCCTTTATTAGAAACTTCTCCAACATGTGCCGGTGTCGCTAATGTAATTCCTGAAGTTGAATACGGGGTAACATTTAAAATTGTATTTGTTGTTTTTTTATCATACAAATCAAAAGACCCTTTTAATCTGTTATTCAATAATTCAAAATCAAAACCTCCTGAAAGTTCCTCGACAATTTCCCATGATAAATTAGGATCTACCTGAGAATTAATTGTGGTACCGGGACCAAGATCCGGATAATCTAATCCAGAAGTAAATACCTGAGTATTAAGCGGTACATTTTGATTTCCTAATCTACCCCAAGAACCTCTTAGTTTTAACAAATTAATTGGCTCAACATTACTTAAAAAGCTTTCTTTCGATATAATCCAACCCAAACCAACTGACGGGAATGTTCCCCAACGTTTATCTTCAGCAAATTGTGATGATCCATCACGTCTTACTGTTCCGGTAAACAAGTATTTATCCAGCAATTTGTATTGAAAACGTGCAAAATAAGATGCTAATCTTCTTTGATTCAAAGCTTCATCTTTATAACCAGTTACAGAGCTTGCAACATTTACATCTTTTAAAGACCAATAATTAGAATTTGGATTTACATTTTTTCTATCAATCGTTAACTTCTCTCTCGTTCCTTGAACATTAGCCTCAATACCTGCGGTAACTTCAACGTCGTGAATTTCTGCAAAAACTTTATTATAAGTAAAATAGTTAGATAAATTCCAATTGAAGTATTGGTCTCTACCTCTGGTTAACGTATTTATATTCAAACTTGTTGGATAATCTGCTTCTGTACGAGTAGGGTCTACCGATAGCCAAAGTGCTGTATTATCAACATAATTATACTGTTTGTAAGTATAAAACTCACCATTAAATTGTGATGTAAATTTTAATGATTTAATTATATCATAATCTAATTTCAAACCTCCCTGTAAAATAACACTTTGCTGCTGCTCATTAGTATAATCTAATTGAGGAGCAGGATTTCCAACATTGTTAAAGGATGCTCCTGTTTCAGCTACAATTCCATTTGAAACAAATGGTACACCATATTTTCCATCGGCATAACGTACAGGAACAATTGGGGCTTGTCTGTAAGCATTAGTAAATGCGCTCAAAGGCATTGGTGTGTTTTTTATAGTACTTACACTTAAATTTTGGCTTATTCTAACTTTATCTGAAAGCTTAAACTCGTTATTACTTCTAATAGTAGTACGTCCGTAATCAGATCCATTCAGGATTCCTTTTTCTTCGTAATTTCCAACACTAAAAAAATATTTTACATTTTCTGAAGATCCTGAGATTGCGATATTGTTTTGAGTATAAGATCCTGTTCTTGTGATCTCGTCCAGCCAATCAGTATTATAAGGTTGATTAGCAGAGAATCTTCCTTGTGGAAAATCATTACTAAAAGCAGCATTACTATAACGAACATATTCTTCGCTATTTGCCATTTTAACTGTTTTCAAAGGAGTTCTAACACCTGCAAAGCTTTCAACCTCTACATTCATTTTTCCTTTTCCGGATTTAGTTGTAATCATGATTACACCATTTGCACCTCTGGTACCATAAATAGCTAAGGAAGAAGCATCTTTTAAAATCTCATAAGATGTTATATCATTAGTATTAATGTTATTGATGTTTTCTGTAGGCATACCATCTACAACATAAAGAGGATTTCTTCCTCCTAATGCCGTACCGGCTCCTCTAATTACAACTGAAGGCGTGCTTCCCGGAGCATCTGAAGTTGATACCTGAACACCCGCTGCTTTACCTTGTATGGCTTGCGAAGCATTAGCAACTTTCATTTTAGTAATTTCTTCAGACTTAATTGAGCTTACAGCCGAAGTATTATCAATTTTCTTTCTGGTTCCGTAACCAATTACAACTACTTCTTTTAGTGCTGTATCACCAGATTCTTTTAATGTAACTGTCATTGGTGTTGTTGTTGCCGGCACAGAGACAGCATCAAAACCCAACATTGAGATTTTTATAATCTCACCCTCTTTGGCGTTTATTGTAAAATTTCCATCAAAATCAGCATCAGCAGAAGTTCTTGAAGTTGGAGCACTAATAACAGCTCCAGGTACTCCCATTCCACTACTGTCTACTACTTTTCCTTTAATTGCTTGTCCAGACATATAAGCCGGAAGCAGCAAGAGTGCTAAAAAGCTAAAAATAAAATTTTTCATACAGTTCGTAATCGTTTAAGTTAGTAGAGCCAAATTAAACAATTACAACGTTGTAGTACATCAAATACCACTACTACATAGCTACATCATTATGTTAAATCATTTATATACACTACTAATAATCAACATTTTAAATGTTAATTTTATTTCCTTAACATAACCTTATGATGTAGTAATGATGTATTTGAATTATATAAAAAATGATGTGGAAAAATATAAAATCTGTAAAAAACAAATACGAATCTTACAGACTTAATAAAAACTTTGACAGGTTTTCTTCCTGAGCGAGATTTAATTTCTTTCTTAGACGATATCTGTGCAATTCTACACCTCTAAATGAGATGTTCATCATAGGTGCAATTTCCTTTGAAGAAAGATTCATTTTAAGATAAACACAGAGTTTTATATCTTTTGGAGTTAGATTTGGAAACTTTTTTGAAAGGTTAATGATAAACTCATTATGTATTTGATTTAAATTAGTCTCAAAAATTTCCCATTCGTGTTTATTGACTTCATTTATCTTAATGGTTTTCTTGATTTCACTTTTAAGTTTATTAAAGTCTTTTTCAGAATCCAGAATATTTTGAATATTTTCGATCATTTCACTTTGCTTGGCTATAGACAATGATTTTCCGGCAACTTCTGATGATTTTGTCTGCAGTTCGAGTTCTAAAATATGTTTTTCGTATTCCTGAATATTTAGTTCGTTCTCTGCCTTCAACTCCATTTCAAGAATTTCTCGTTGGTGCTTTAATTCCTCTGCCTGCAATTTTAATTTCTGCATATAGCGAAGTTTATTCCATTTATAATAGAAAAATAAAACTCCTCCAATTACCAGCAAGTATAATAGAATCATCCAAAAAGAAAAATACCAGGGCTGCGCTACTTTAAATTCAAAATTGGACACTTTATCATAATTCGCTCCATCATGTTTATAAATTTCTATAGCATGATAACCACTGCTTAAATTATTCAGCAAAATCAATCCATCTGAAATTGGAGTAAAATCTTTGCTTTTATTAAGTTTGTAAAATAAATTAGGTTTACTGGCTCCATAAATTCCTGATATAACATTGATTTTTAATTCTGTATTATATTTAATTTTAGAATCATCAGGAATCAAATTTTCATCATTAAAAGCCTCAACTTTTATTTCTGTGTTTTGTTTGTTTTCATACTTTAACTGCAGAGAAATAAAACCATCATCGAGATTTAACAGATAATGATTCTTGTTTTTGAAAATTCTTAAATTATCGTTGATTAGTTTTCCTTTATAATATTTCTCCTGAATTATATTCCACACAAATTTATTTCCCTTGACATATATATGATATAAAATTCCGTCCTGAAGTACCATAAAATGATCTTCGTCGATGCTAATAACATCAGAAACATTCTTGAAATTTTGATTAAACAACTCACTCTCTTCAAGTTGATTGGTGATTGAATTATAGGTATACCAGGCATTATTAATCAAGAACAGGATCTCATTTCTGAATTCAAAAATCTTAACTCCAAAATCATTATTAATCTTACTTTGCTGTGTTATATTCTCTATTTTTTTTGTTTTATAATTATCGTCGTATAAAACACGATACAAACCACGATAATTATCTGCTGCCCATATTTCATTTTTTTTATTCTGAGCGGCATATTTTATAGGCTTCGAAAGATTATTTATTATTTTGTATTGCGTCAGATCTGCAGGATTATCATAAACAAGAATCCCACTGTATGTTGACTGAAAATAAATATTATTAATATTACTTTTGGATAAATTCCAACCGCCGCTTACTTTGTTAATTTTGGATAAAGAACCATTCTCATACGAAAATGTACCATCATTATGTCCAATGATATACTTATCATTTATTTTAGTAATATTCCAGGCTTGTCCCTGAGTATTTGGTATCATTTTAAACTTGCCTGAATCAAATTCAAAAAGACCGTGATTAGAGGCAATTAAATAGCCTTTATTTGTTGTCGCAACGGAATAAATAGATCCTAAAGTTCCTGAGTTATCATAAAAAAACGATATTGGAGAATTTACTTCAACATGTGCAATTCCGTTATCAAGTCCAAGCCATAAATCGTTTTCCTTATCGAAACCAATACTCAAAATAGAGTTATTCATCAGGACATTACTTCTATTGATATTTTTATACGTATCTGTATTAAAATCATAAATAAAAACGCCTCTGTTTCCTGTTCCTATAACGAGTTTATTTGCTTTAATAAACTTGGCAACGTTGATTGTTGCTGCTTTTAAAATTTCATTTAAAGGATTATTCCATGGTTTTAAACCTGTTTTTTCAATAATAAAAATCCCTTTTTTCTGAGTGAAAATATAATATTTGTCCTGATGTTTTTCAATCGCATGCACCACTGTATTCTTCAAAACATTCCATCCTTTTGGATTCGATATTTTTGAACCATCCATTTTAAAAAGACCTTTTTCAACCGAAGCAACATAAACATTATTGTTGATTACAAAGCAATAGGAAATTAAAAAAGGAAATTTGATTTTCTGAATATGCGTTCCGTCATAAATAAAAATATCATTAAAAGACTGGAAATAAATAGAACCATTAAACCTGAAAATTTTCCAGATTTCTTCATTGTCTTTTTCATCAAATAAATGCAGGTTTTTGGTAATCGAAACATAACGCATTTTACCCTCTTTTCTGTACCAGTAACCAAATTCCTTATAAGAACCGGAATAGATTTTATCGCCTTCAATCATAATCGAGCGAATAATGGTTTTATTTGGCAAAGCATATTTTTCCCAGGTTACGCCATCATACCGCAGTAAATAATGATTATTGGCAAAATACATAGCTTTATCATTACCCTGAGCCACATTCCATATTTGGTTGTCACCCTGATAATCTGATTTATTATAATTTTCTACGAAAGGAAGTAATTCTTGTGCTTGGATTTGAAAAGCAATGAAAAAGAAAAAAAATGATTTTAAAAGTATTGATTTCAAAGTATTCGGATTTATAGTCAAAGATACTCACAAATATTTAATTTCTATAAAGTAAAAAGCTCCCCGATTGAGAAGCTTTTTTAAATTGAAATTATTTCTTAGAATTATTTTTCAAGCAAATGGTACACCTGATTGGCAATTTCGTATTCTTCGTCTGTTGGCACAACTAAAACTTTTGTTTTTGAATTTGGTGTATTGATTTCTCTAATCGTTTTAGATCGAATTTGATTCTTTTCATCATCCAATTCAATTCCAAAATAATCCATATCAGTACAAACTAATTTGCGCATATATGAGGAATTCTCTCCAATTCCTGCCGTAAAAATAATGGCATCCAAACCATTTAAAGCTACTGTGTAAGAACCAATATATTTTTTAATACGGTAGGCGTTCATTAATAAAGCCAGTTGACAATCTTTATTTCCTTTTTCAGCTTCGGCTTCAATATCACGCAAATCGCTGTAACCGGTAAGTCCTAACATTCCGCTTTGTTTTAGTAAAATTGCATTTACTTCATCGGCAGAATATCCTAAATTTTTAATTAGGTAAAAAATCACAGATTGATCGATATCTCCGGCACGGGTTCCCATAATTAAACCGTTTGACGGTGAAAAACCCATTGTATGATCAATACTTTTTCCGTCTTTAATTGCTGTCATACTACAGCCATTTCCGAGATGAATTGTGATTATTTTAGAATTGTTTTCTAAATAAGCAATCGCTTTTTCAGATACATATTTGTGGCTCGTTCCATGAAAACCATAAACGCGCACTTTATTTTCGGTTAAAAGATAATTAGGAATCGCATATTTATAAGCTTCAACAGGAATCGTTTGATGAAAAGCGGTATCAAAAACGGCGACTTGTTTTGCATCCGAAAAAATTTCTTCGGCAACCGTAATTCCAACTAAATGCGCCGGATTATGCAAAGGAGCTAATTCTGAAAGTTCTTTTATTTTTTCTTTAACTTCATCAGTAATAATTGTTGTATCGGAAAAATAACTTCCGCCATGAACTACGCGATGCCCAACTGCTCCAATTTCTGATGTTGATTTGATCACGCCTTTGTCTGCATCTAAAAGCATATCGGCTACTTTTTGCAAACCTACCTTATGATTAGGAATTGCAAGTAATTCTTCTATTGAATCTGAGGAAGTCTTAAACGTAATATTTGAAGTTTCCAGCCCAATTCTATCAATCATACCGCTACAAATTACTTCGTTTGTTGGCATAACCATTAATTGATATTTTATTGATGAACTTCCTGAATTGATAATTAATATTTTCATTTTTTTTATTTCTTGTTGTTGACACTAGTACGCGGATGACGCTGATTTACTTCGTAAAGACAAGGATTAAAACGGATTTTTTATTCTACCAAAAATAAAATCCGTGTAAATCTGCGTTTTCGCGCTGGCGAATCAGTATCATCCGCGTTCTACTTTTTAATTCACAATTAACAATTAATAATTGATAATTATTTAAAGTCCCTGCGCCTGAATTGCTGTTATTACAACTGTATTTATAATATCATCTACGGTACAGCCGCGGCTTAAATCGTTTACAGGTTTATTTAAACCTTGCAGCATTGGACCAATTGCTAATGCTCCCGTTTCTCTTTGTACTGCTTTATAGGTGTTATTTCCTGTATTTAAATCCGGAAAAATAAGTACGCTCGCCTGCCCTGCAACTTCAGAATCCGGCATTTTACTTTTACCTACAGCGCGATCCACAGCGGCATCATACTGAATTGGGCCTTCTATTTTTAAATCAGGACGTTTTTGTTTTACAATTTCGGTTGCTGCTCTTACTTTATCAACTTCATCCCCTTTTCCTGATGCACCTGATGAGTAAGAAAGCATGGCTATTTTTGGTTCAATTCCAAAAGCTGAACTTGATTCTGCCGATGAAATAGCAATTTCTGCCAATTGTTCTGCTGTCGGGTTTGGATTAATGGCACAATCGCCAAAAACCGAAACTCTGTCTTCTAAACACATAAAAAATACCGACGAAACTACAGATGAATTTGGTTTTGTTTTAATGAATTGCAATGCCGGCAAAATAGTATGTTGTGTAGTGTGTGCCGCGCCGGAAACCATTCCGTCTGCGTGACCTTTATACACCATCATGGTGCCAAAATAAGATACATCTTCCATTAAATCCCTTGCCATTGTAATACTTACATTCTTCGCTTTTCTAAGTTCGTAATATGTATTAGCATAATCTTCATATAGTTTTGATTCGATAGGATTTATGATATTAACTTTCGAAAAATCAAAAGTTATTCCAAGTTCAGTAACTTTATTTTCAATCTGTTTTTTATCTCCAATTATCGAAATATCAACCACATCCATATCTAATAATCTTGAAGTCGCGATAATAATCCTGTCATCATTTCCTTCAGGTAAAACAATATGTTTACGATGCTGTTTTGCTCTTTTTACCATATTGTACTGGAACATTTTTGGCGTCATTCCTTCCGGTATAAAAGTGATTAATCTTTCAGATAACGCATCATTATCTACATATTTCTCGAAAGTAGTTATTGAGGTTTCAATTTTATGCGTGTTGTTGGCATAAATTTCAGACTTAATAGCACCAATTCTATTGGTGATATGGTACGTTCCGCCATCAACTGCAATAATTGGAACAATTGCCGAAAGTCCTTCAATAAGCTTTAAAATACTATCTTCGGGAATAATATTTCCGGTTAAAATAATTCCTGAAATGGTAGGATAGTTTGCCGATTCATTGGCTTGTAATGCTCCCAGAATAATATCTGAACGATCGCCTGGCGTAATTACCAAAGCATTATCATGTAAATGAACCAGATAATTATGAAGCTGCATCGCTCCTACGCTAAAATGCCCGATTTCGTTATTTAAATACGCGCTTCCAAACAATACTTTTGCATCAAGCTGATTAACAATTTCCTGCATTGTTGGATTATTTAAACTCGAAATTAGGGGAATTGTATTAACCAAAACGTTCGCCGGCAAACTTTTTTGCAGGCTTTTAGTAACCAATTCTATGTTTTCAGGCTGAACTTTATTTGCAATAACAGATAAAACCTCAACTTCTTTTACTTTAAAAGAATCATAAATCAGGTAAAGACTATCAACAAGTTCTTCGAGTGTTTTTCCAACTCCTGAACCAATAATTATGGTTGGAATTCCAAGATTTTTGGCAATTAAAACATTCAAATCCAATTCGATTGAAGTTCCTTCGCCTGTAAAGCTTGTTCCTTCTACGAGAACAAAATCAAAACGCTCTTCCAGCTTTTTGTATTTCTCGATAATAAGATCTAAAACCTCTCCTATTTTTCCTTTATTTTTTTTCTTGATCAGTTTGCTTTTTGTGATCGCATAAGCATCTTCAAACTTAATATCAAGGTTAAAATACGAAAGAACAGTTTCGATATGATTGTCTAATTCACCATCAACAAAATCTTCTACGATAGGTCTAAAATAGCCTACTTTGGCCGTTTTGCCAATCAAAATACTCATTAAACCGAGTGTAACAATCGATTTTCCGCTATTTTGATCGCTCGTGGCTATATATATTGCTTTACTCATAATTTATATTTTTAATGCTGTAAACGCTAAAACCAACGTCTTTTTTTGAAATAAATAATCAAGGCAATTACCAATAAAATCATACTTCCCATGACAATAAAATAGCCGTTTTTTGCACGCAGTTCAGGCATATAATCGAAATTCATTCCGTAAACACCAACAATAAAAGTTAGTGGAATAAATATGGCCGAAATAATAGTCAGCGTTTTCATAATTTCATTCATTTTTCGGCTTTGTTCCGAAAAATAAAAATTAGAAGCGCTTTCCAATGAACTCATATCCGACTCTATCTGTTCTAAAAGTTCTAAGCTTTTTTGATGCAATCGAATGAAAAAATTAAAGGTATCTTTTTGAATCAGACTATTGGTATCATCATCTTTTATCGTTTTCAAATAATATAACGAATCCCGAAGCGGTACAATAGAACGTTTTAAAAAATTAAAGTTATCACGATGGTTTTCAATCTTTTCCAGAATAACAGGATCTGCTCCTTTTTTGGTTAAATTGATTAATTCTTCAATTTTATCTTCTTCGTCTTCAATCGTAATGTAAAAATTTTCTATTACGGCATCTAATAATAAATACAGTAAATAATCGACTTTTTTTGTTCGAACAATTCCGGCATGTGTGCGAAGTCGCTCTCTAATATGCGTAAAAAAATCACTTCTCTTTTCCTGAAAAGAAATTAAAATTCCGTCTTTCAAAATAAAACTAAGCTGTTCTACACTAATATTATCTGAATATTCAGAAGGCAAAAGTGATTTTATATTAAAAAATAAAATGTCTTGCTGTTCCTGTAACTTCGTTCTTTTGGTCGTATTTAAAATATCGGCTAATAAAAAATCATCAACTTTAAAATGTGTTCCAATGGTTTTAAGTAAACCAATATCATTTAAGCCATGAACATTGAGCCAGTTATTTTTAGAATAATCAATACAGGTATTTAATGCCTGAATGCTAAATTTATCATATTCAATAACATCGGCATCATCATATACAAAAAGCTGCATTTCTGTTTCATGCTCTTTGTGCGTTCCTGTATACTCTAAAGTAATATGTTGAAGCTTGCGCCCTTTCTTGTATTTTATCTTTCTCATTCACAAAATGAATTATATAGTAATATTACGAAAAAGAATCTGAATGGGAAATGACAATTGTCATTTTGATGGGAATCATTTCAGTTTTGAATAAAAAAAAAACCGAGCCATTTCTGACTCGGTTTTTCATATAGTTTAAAGAAGAATTATTTTACTTCTTCGAATTCAACGTCTTCAACATTGTCACCTTGCGATTGCTCTTGTTGTGGAGCAGCTTGTTGACCTTGATCACCTTGAGCATACATAGCTTCTGTAGCTGTTTTCCAAGCTGCATTGATGTTATCAAGAGCAGTTTGAATAGCTGGAATGTCTTGAGATTGGTGAGCCATTCTCAATTCAGTTAAAGCGTACTCTACAGCAACTTTGTGGTCGTCAGCTAATTTGCTTCCTAACTCTTTCAATTGACTTTCTGTTTGGAAAATCATGCTGTCAGCTTCGTTTAATTTCTCAGCTCTTTCTTTAGCTATTTTGTCAGCGTCAGCATTCGCTTCAGCATCTTTTTTCATTTTTTCGATTTCTTCAGCTGTTAAACCAGAAGAAGCTTCGATACGAATATCGTGAGATTTTCCAGTTCCTTTATCAGTTGCAGAAACTTTGATGATACCATTAGCATCGATATCAAAAGTAACCTCGATTTGAGGAACTCCTCTTGGTGCTGGTGGAATACCATCTAAGTGGAAACGACCGATAGTTTTGTTATCAACCGCCATAGCTCTTTCACCTTGCAATACGTGAATTTCAACAGATGGTTGAGAATCAGCAGCAGTAGAGAAAACTTGTGATTTTTTAGTTGGAATTGTTGTATTAGACTCAATTAATTTAGTCAATACACCACCCATAGTTTCGATACCTAAAGATAAAGGAGTAACGTCAAGTAACAATACATCTTTTACATCTCCAGATAAAACTCCACCTTGAATAGCAGCTCCAATAGCAACAACTTCATCAGGGTTAACACCTTTAGATGCTTTTTTACCAAAGAATTTTTCAACTTCGTCAGCGATTCTTGGCATACGAGTAGAACCTCCAACAAGAATAACTTCGTCAATATCAGATGTAGATAAACCTGCATCTTTTAATGCTTTAGCAACTGGCTCCATAGAACGTTTAACTAATGAATCAGTTAATTGCTCAAATTTAGCTCTAGATAATTTTTTTACTAAGTGTTTTGGTCCTGAAGCTGTAGCAGTTACGTAAGGTAAGTTGATTTCAGTTTCTGAAGAAGAAGACAATTCAATTTTTGCTTTCTCTGCAGCTTCTTTCAAACGTTGCAATGACATTGGATCCAAACGTAAATCAATACCTTCTTCAGCTAAAAATTCATTAGCCAACCAGTCAATAATTTCATGGTCAAAATCATCTCCACCTAAGTGAGTATCACCGTTTGTAGACAATACTTCAAAAACTCCGTCTCCTAATTCAAGAACAGAGATATCAAAAGTACCACCACCTAAATCGTAAACAGCAATTTTTTGATCAGTTCCTTTTTTATCCAATCCGTAAGCCAAAGCTGCTGCTGTAGGCTCATTGATGATACGCATAACTTTAAGACCAGCAATTTCACCAGCTTCTTTAGTAGCCTGACGTTGTGCATCGTTAAAGTAAGCAGGAACAGTAATAACCGCTTCAGTTACAGTTTGACCTAAATAGTCTTCAGCAGTTTTTTTCATTTTTTGAAGAGTCATTGCTGACAATTCCTGAGCAGTATATAAACGACCGTCAATATCCACACGTGGCGTATTGTTGTCACCTTTTACAACTGAATAAGAAACTCTTTTTGCTTCGTTTGTAGTCTCAGCAAAAGTGTGTCCCATAAAACGTTTAATAGAAGCAATCGTTTTTGTAGGATTCGTTACTGCTTGTCTTTTTGCAGGATCACCCACTTTAATTTCGCCACCTTCAACAAAAGCAATGATAGATGGAGTTGTTCTTTTCCTTCTGCGTTAGGGATAACAACTGCTTCGTTACCTTCCATTACAGAAACACAAGAGTTCGTCGTACCTAAGTCAATTCCGATTATTTTACCCATTTTTTATATATTTAATTTTGATATACATTTTATAACTCAGGTGGCATAAGTCAATCTTTATGCCAATATAAAAAACCAAAGTAAATTGTCAGTTTTCATGTCGGCACCATAAAAATCATCTGACAACATGACATTTTTAAAACCTGACATTCGTGGCATATCAGCACTTTACGTGTCATTATCAGGAGCTGTTTAGTATAATATCTTTCCATCCTTTTAAATAAATCATGAAATACCTACATTAGCTTTTTCTAAACCAAAATAATGGAAAACTACACCATCATCATTTTCATATTGGCAATTGTCATAGGCATTTCTGCATTTGCCGATAAAGCAAAATTACCCTATCCAATACTCTTAGTAATTGTTGGAATAGCAATTGGTTTTATTCCAACAATGAACGAAATTGAGATCAATCCCGAAATTGTCTTCCTGATCTTTCTGCCGCCATTATTATATGATGCATCCTTTAATATATCTCCAAAACATTTCAAAACCAATCTTAGCACAATAAGTACACTGGCAATACCTTTGGTTTTTCTAACCACATTCTGGATCGCTGTAGTTTCTCATTATATGATTCCCGGAATGACCTGGCCGCTATCCTTTGTACTCGGAGCCATACTTTCTGCAACTGATGCTGTCGCCGCAGTAAGCGTAACAAAAGGCCTCGGAATATCCGAAAAAACCATTACCATACTCGAAGGCGAAAGTTTGATTAATGATGCATCAGCGCTTGTTGCATATCGTTTTGCCGTTGCAGCCGCAATGGGTTCAGCCTTTATAATCTGGAAAGCAACATTAGATTTTATACTCTTATTAGGAGGAGGATTTTTAATAGGTATGATCATGGGCAAAATTTTAGCCTTCATACTCACCAAAGTCCATAAAAATGTAAATGTCACGATTAGTTTTATGTTGCTAATGCCTTTTGTAACCTATCTGGTCGCAGAACATTTGCATGTTTCAGGCGTAATTGCTGTTGTATTTTTAGGTTTGGCAATCGCACGTTTTAGCAATAAAATATTCCCTGAAAATTTAAAAACAGTTCAAAAAGCCTTTGGGATGTTATTATTTTCCTGCTCAACGGATTAATTTTTATCCTAATCGGGCTTAATTCCAGATATATACTAAAAGATATTGATAACGACATGATTTTGCCTTATATCGGTTATGCTATAATCATAACTATTGTAGCATTATTAACCCGAATGGTCAGGATCTTTTTTCAGAAATCAAATCTTCAAAAGAATTTTCTAAACAATGATAAAAAAAGACGAAAAATAAGCGAACAGGCATTACTCGATACCAAAAATAGTTTCATTATCAGCTGGTCAGGAATGCGCGGTATTGTTTCATTAGCCATTGCTTTGGGGTTGCCAAAATTTCTTGAAGACGGAACCCCATTCCCGCAAAGAAACGCCATTATTTTCATTTCTGTCGCCGTTGTACTTTTAACGCTAATCGGGCAAGGGCTTACACTTCCGTGGATTGTAAAAAAACTAAATTTGAAGAAAGAAGAATAAAAAAGATAAGAAATTAGAAATAAAATATAATACAAATTTAGCTACATTAGCGTTCCATTAACTAAACCAATCCTAATGAAAAAAGTATTATTATTATTTGCATTTTCTTTCCTAATCTATTCAAATTCGTACAGTCAAAAAACAGAGTTAAGAGTTTCCTTAGACTCAGGACTTTCTTCTTTTACAGGAAAAAGCGCAGAATCTTCATCATTTCTAAACGTTAATAGCCAGTTTAATTCAGGATATACAAACAATCCTTATGGTTCAAAAAATGTACTTACTTACGGTGTTTCTGTAAATCTAAAAAGAGTAACAAAAGTAAATCTAATATATGGTATTGGATTCGGTTACGAAAACACAGGAAGTAAAACTTCAATATCATCCGTGTCCGGATATGATGGAGAAAATCATTTTAGCGATCCTGCATCTGGCAAAACCATTGTGAGTATTAATACAATAAATGCAAATCCGTTTATAGGATATCGTTTTAATGCCAATAAATTACCTATTGATTTAGTGGCAGGCTTTGATTTTGCAAACATTTTAAATACGAAAGAATGTGGAGACGCTACTGTTTCAAACGGAAATAATTATACAACCTCTTTAGACAGAAAAACAATAAGTACAGACTTTCGTCCGAGAATTCAGATATCAACAGATTATAAAAAATTTGGTGTTTATCTGGGATATTCATTCGGATTGTCGAATTATAAAGAAGGTTATAATGGAGGAACAAATGAAGCTTATTCAAAAATATTAAGATTTGGAATAACGTATCTGGTATTATAAAGAACACCCAAAATCAGTCTTTTTAAACAATAATAAATCATTCTAAAATGGAAAACAGCATTGCAATTTATGGCGCTTACGGACATACCGGAAAATTTATTATAGCCGAACTTTACAGACAAGGTTATCAATTAATACTTTCCGGAAGAGACGAAGAAAAACTACTGAATTTAAAAACAGAGTATCCTGATTCAATCATAAAAGCCGCCAATATCAATGATTCAAAATCATTAGACGAAGCATTTTCCGGAGCAAAAATTATTGTAAATTGCGCCGGTCCATTTTTAGATACAGCAAAACCTATTATAGAATCGGCTTTGCGATTAAATATTCATTATATTGATTTAAGTGCCGAACAAAAAGCAGTTTTAGACGTATTTGAACAGTTTTCAGAACAAGCAAAATCAAAAGAAATTTTAGTTATTCCTGCCGTCGCTTTTTACGGCGGATTAGCTGATTTACTAAGCACGGCAATAACTCAGGATTGGAATGAGATTGACGAAATAAACGTATATATTGGTTTAAATTCCTGGCATCCAACAAAAGGAACGAGATTAACAGGAGACCGAAATCATTACACAAGACTTACCTTAAAAGACAATCGTTTACAGGAACTTCAACCTGGTTCACCAATAAAATGGGATTTTAAAAATCCTATCGGAATTCAGGAAGCTGTAGCTTTACCACTTTCAGAAATTATAACTATTTCACGTCATTTAAAAGTAAAATCGATCAACACCTTTCTTAGTCAAAACTCACTCGATGATCTTCGAAATGCAGAAACGCCGGAACCAAAACCTACCGACGAAAAAAACAGATCGTCTCAGCTTTTTTCTGTAGAAGTTGTAGCGGCAAAAGACCATAAAAAAAGAACTATTTCGGCTCAGGGACAAGATATATACGCCGTTACAGCGCCTTTGGTTGTAGAAACCATAAACAGAATACTATCCGGAAAAACAGTCAAAACAGGCGTAACAACAATTGGTGAAGTATTCAATGCTTCTGATTTTTTACAATCATTAGACAAAGACGATATTATAATATCAGACATGCAAGAATCTGATCTGAATTAAGCTATGTTTCTCACACACAGCTATGTTTGTTAATGCAAATAAACGCCTTTACTCATTTTTACAAGCTATGTTTCTATGTGTTAAAAAAAAAACACCCAATATTGTCCATTATTAAACACATAGAAACATAGATTTTTTTTTGCTTGAAAAAGTAAATCAAAAGAAACAAATTTCTCACACATAGCCTATGTTTGTTAATACAAATGAAACGCCTTTATTCATTTCTACAAGCTATGTTTCTATGTGTTTAAAAAAAAACATCCAATATTGTCCATTATTAAACACATAGAAACATAGATTTTTTTTTTGCTTGAAAAAGTAAATCAAAAGATACAAGTTTCTCACACATAGTTCTATGTTTGTTAATACAAATGAAACGCCTTTATTCATTTCTACAAGCTATGTTTCTATGTGTTTAAAAAAAAACATCCAATATTGTCCATTATTAAACACATAGAAACATAGATTTTTTTTTTGCTTGAAAAAGTAAATCAAAAGATACAAGTTTCTCACACATAGTTCTATGTTTGTTAATACAAGTGAAACGCCTTTTACTCACTTCTACAAACTATGTTTCTATGTGTTAAAAAAAAATTATTGCAACATTTTAGATTTAACTTTTTAAAAAAGTTCCCTTTGCATTTTTATTTGTAATTTCGATTTTCATAAAATTATAAATTAAAAAATGGCTTCATTTACAAAAGAAATTTCTTTTCGCTGGTCAGATCTTGACCCAAATTTTCATGTTAGACATAGCGCATATTACGATTTTGGCGCACAACACCGTATCGAAATTCTGCAAGAATTAGGACTAACTTTAAAAGTGATGCAAACACAAGGATTTGGACCGGTTTTGTTTAGAGAAGAATGTGTTTTTAGAAAAGAACTAAAACTATCCGACAAAATATTCATTCACACAAAAACGTCAAAAATGAAAGCCGATGCTTCACGCTGGTCAATCATTCATGAATTTAGAAGAGAAGATGACACACTTTGTGCAACCATTACTGTTGATGGCGCATGGATGGATACCAAACTGCGTAAACTGGCTTCTCCAACTCCGGAAATTGCGATTCAGGCTTTGAGTATATTTCCAAAAAGTGATGGCTTTATTGGTCTTTAAATCTAAAAAACATTTAAATATAAATTACAAAAACCGTTACAAATTAATGTAACGGTTTTTTAATTACTGATTGGTTATTCTTATTCCGTCAAAATCTTAAAACTCTTATTTAATCCTTCACCAGAAATATTCAAAACATAAATTCCCGAAACATTTTTGTTTGCAATATCTAAAGCAAAAAGCCCGTTTCCGTCAGAAGAAATCTTTTCTTTCATAACAATTTTTCCTGTCATATCGCTTAAAGTTACTGTTGCAGAATACAATGCGTGATCTGGAATATGAATAAAAATCTGATCTTTTACAGGATTAGGATATACCGCAATATTGCTTTTGTTTTCATTGAATTTCCTGTACTTAAAAAATCCTGATTAAATAATTCCAATACTTGGGTTGCATTTAAAGGATAATTAAACATTTGAAGTTCATCAAATTGTCCTTTATAAGGCGCAGGCGCAGTTCCTGATGCAAGTTCAATTTCTCCGATATTCCCAATAATTAAATCACTCGTTTCGCCAATTCCGGTAACAGCCGTTTCATCCAATTCGCAGCAAAAAAACACCATTTGTATATATTCTCATTTTATGAGCAATAACATCCCTCATAATAATAACATTTACCCAGTCGCCTGTAAAATATTCGCCGCCGCCGTAGTCACTTCTTTTTTTGTAATATCATCATCAATGGCAAAACGCAAAAGACCGCCTTTTATCTCTATATTATATCTTTTTCCCGTTGCGCCCGTTGTCGCATTTTTTGTAAACGAACCTTTGCACAACACATAAATACTGGTTGACGACGAACTTGGCAATAAAGCCGGAGCCGCTTTCATCCAGAACGAAACCGTAAACGAACTTTTATCAAACAATACATGATCCTGATTTGGAATATTTACCATCGATTTATTTGTTGCCGATGTCGAAAAATCAATCGCATTATTTGCTTTTCCCGCCACTCTTACATTCGCATTATCATAAGCAATATCTAAAGTACCATTATTGGCAAAACTTGAAATATCGGCAATTTGTTCGCCTTCAGATGCCGCTTCTTTAAACGGCCAATGCCCCACGAGACTTGGCGTTAAAGCGCGAAAACTCCATAAATCGCCAGTCGCAGTTCCTTTATCATTTACAGCATCAATTCGCCAGTAATAATTTATTGCCGAGCTTAAACCCGTAACCTGATAAGATGGATTCGCAATATAAGCCACGTCTCCCAATTTTGTTAAACTCGAAGCATCTGTACCAAAATAAACAGCGTACGTTGTCGTGTTTGAGCTTCCACTCCATTTCAATGTTAAAGTACCATTTACCAATTCTGAATTCACAAACCCGGAATTAGGATTTGGACTCGTCGCCTTGGTTGGCGCTAACGGAATTGGCGGTGTAGTTAACGATGCCGTTTCATACACAGATGATTCCGTACTATTTGTTGCTTTAATTCGATAATAATACTTCGTATTTGGCAATAAACCAGTATCATTATACGTAATACTATTGGCGCCTAATGTATTAATTACTGTAAAATCAGTACCATTTACAGAACGTTCAATTATATAATTATTTTCGTTTGCAGCGCCATCAATCCAGTTAATAGTTAAAGTGCTGGCGGACGGAATTTCTGTCGAAACCACATTTGTAAAATTTATATTAGATGGCGGAATAATAAAATTGGGAGGTGTTTCATTCGTTAATCCATTAATATAAACCTCAATATTAAGATAAGGCGCATGCGATGTACTAACCAATAAAGCATCGGCAGTATTTTTATTCAAACCATTTGCTTCTTCCCAGGCATCCGGCATTCCGTCATTATCAGTATCCAAAGGAGCCGGCGCACCATAAACATGTCCCGCACCACCGTTAATAAAACCAAACTGGCTTGTTAAATCGGTCTGAACATATACATAAGTTGCCGTTGTTCCTTTCGACATCAAATCTGAAACCATCAAATTGTCAACTGATCACGCCTTGGATAAGAAGCACCAACACCTAAAACTATTTTATTATAAGCATCGGCTGCGGTTAAAGTGGTATTCTTCATAGGATAATCATACGGCGTTGACAAAATTGTTGAAATATCACCCGTAGGATATCCCGTTAAATCTGCGGGAACCAAAGTCCCGTTTAAGACACCATCTTTATTATTGTCAAAATAATTACCGAATCCGTATAACGAGAAATTATCATTACCACGATTAAAAGGCGTCGAAATAGTCGTGCTTGTATTTGGTCCGCCAATAAAATAATTATTGATAATATTAACATCAGAACTTCCCGCAGAATCGCCTCCCATAATATAAGCGTCACCAGATTCCGTATGTCCGTACGTATTACCGTAATTACCCCAATGTAAAAACATTATTTACAAACTCGTTAATTCCCTTTATTTTATTATTACGCGTTTTGTTGCAAATGTATAAATTACCAATCAAACTTATTTTTCCTCCCGAAGGCTGTATCAATCCTCCCGCCGAATGATTATGGCGATGTAATCCCTGCCCAATAATAGAATTTTGAATCGTAATATTATCAGGACTTACACCCTTATTATCCCAATTGATAGAAAAAACTTCATCAGTTCCCCAGGTAAAAGTCATATGATCAAAAATCATATTGGCACCATTTGCAAGTCCCGAAGCATCCTGATTTTGAGCCGTTCCCCCATATCGAATTCTAAGAAATCTTGCAATCGTATTACTTGATCCCGTAAACGTTACTCTAGGGCCTAAAAACACAATTCCTTCTCCGGTGGCAGTTTGTCCCGCAATAGTCGTATTACTCGCCACAACAACCTGAGACAATAAATTGACAATACCGCCACCCTGAATATTACAAATCTTCCCTCCTGACTAACGGCATCCCGAAATGAACCCGGACCACTGTCATTTAAATTCGTTACCAAATAAATTTGAGGACTTGCAGCACCTCTCGCACCGGTGGTAAATCGTCCAAATCCTGTGGCTTCAGGAAAAGCAAGTGTTTGAGCATTCAGATTCATAAAACTGTTAATAAATCCGTAGATCATAAATAATTTAAGCAAAAACTTAAATGGTTGGTTACTTTTTTTCATAAATTTTGGTTATATGTTAGTATAACTAATTTACTTATTAGCCAAACGGAGACCATCCTGTCGTATCCTGCTTCATCTTACTAATTCTCAATATATTATAATTTTCAGAGCTGCTAAAAATCCTTTTTTCAATTTGAATACACCCTAAAATTTACAGAACTATTACTGCTAACAGCATTTAGATGCGTACAAAACTTCGTAAATTAGCTTTTCTAACTTTTAGAATTTTTCTCAAAAATTAAAAAGCTTATGATCGACTTTATCAAAGATTTTAGAATAGGTATAATTATCACCATTATTGCACTTACAACCATTATTTTAGGCGCAGTTACAGACAAAGTGCTTCGCTATTTTTTATATCGAAAACTAACCGATAAAGAATATGATGCAACCGGTTTTAAGTTTTTAAAACATTTGGTGATAACCGTAATTTATATTTTGGGATTTGCTTTTGCCTTAATTCAAATTCCCGAATTCAAAATCATCGGACATTCCTTTTTGGCGGGTGCAGGAGTAATTTCTCTCGTTGCGGGTCTGGCATCTCAACAAGCATTAAGCAATATTGTAAGCGGAATTTTTCTGGTAATTTTCAAACCTTTTAGAATCAACGACAAAATCACGATTAATAATTTTGTGGGTACGGTTGAAGATATTAATTTAAGACAAGTTGTTTTGAAAGATGCCGAAAACAATCGAATCATTATTCCTAATTCAGTCATAAGCAATCAAATTATTGTAAATACCAATATGCACGACACAAAATGCTGTAAAATAATCGAAATTGGTATTGGTTATCAATCCGATATTGACAAAGCATTAGAAATCATGAAAGATGAAATTGCAAAACATCCTCTTTTTATTGACACCAGAACAGCCGAAAACAAGAAACAAAAAACACCTTTGGTTGTAGCGCGTGTAGTTGCTTTGGCAGATTCCAGCGTTACCTTAAAAGCGTGGGCGTGGGCAAAAAACTCTACAGACGGATTTGTCATGTATTGCGATTTACTGCAAAGCATCAAAAAACGTTTTGATGAATCAGATATTGATATTCCATATCCACAGCGAGTTGTAACACTTAAAAATTCCGACATAAAACAGTCGTAAGCAAATTAATATAACTTTAAGATTTTAATTTTTGCCTTTAAAATGGTAAGCCTTAAATTTATAGTTAATGCAAACCAATACTAAACTGAAATGAAAAAGATACTCTATATATTATTACTTCTTCCTTTGCTTTGTTTTTCACAGCAGGAAAAGATAAAAGAACTCGATATTAATTTAACCAATTACGAATATCCATTTCCCGTTCATTTTTTAGAATTAAACAATCAGCGTCAGCTTTTAAAAATGGCGTATATGGATATTAAACCAGATAATTACAACAACAAAAATATTGTTTTATTACACGGTAAAAACTTCAATGGCGCTTATTGGGAAACGACAATAAAAGCCTTAACAAAAGAAGGTTTTCGTGTCATTGTTCCTGATCAGATAGGTTTTGGAAAATCATCAAAACCCGATAATTACCAATATACCTTTCAGCAGTTTGCTCAAAACACAAAGAAATTATTAGAGCATTTAGGAATCGAAAAAACAACCATTTTAGGACATTCTATGGGCGGAATGCTTGCCACAAGATTTACCTTAATGTATCCTGAAACCGCTGAAAAATTAGTCCTTGAAAACCCAATTGGTTTAGAAGACTGGAAATTAGTTGTTCCGTACAAACCTGTAGATTGGTGGTACGAATCAGAACTAAAACAAAATTATCAAGCCATTAAAAAATACCAAATGGAAAATTATTATGATGGAAAATGGAATGCCGATTTTCAAAAATGGGCAGAACTTAGCGCAGGCTGGACAACTGCACCAAATTATGACAAAGTGGCTGGAACTCGGCACTTATGTACGATATGATTTTTACGCAGCCTGTTGTATATGAATTTAAAAACATCAAAAGTCCAACATTATTAATCATCGGAACAAGAGAAAACCGCAATAGGAAAACAATTAGTATCTGAAGAAGTTAGAAAAACAATGGGGAATTATGTTGAATTAGGCAAAAAAACACAAAAAGCGATTCCCAATTCAAAACTGGTCGAAGTTCCCAACACAGGACATTTACCGCATATTGAATCTTTTGAACAATTTATAAAACCATTAATCGTATTTTTGAAATAAACAATAAGGTTTTCCGGCACGAATTCAAGAATTATATTTAAATAATTTAGGAATGAAATTCGTGAATTCGTGGCGGAAACTTTAGCATACTAATCTAAAACTAAAATATATGTTTACAATCGAACAAATAAAAGAAGCGCATGCCAAAGTAAAAAGCGGTGCAGATTTTCAAATTATATACAGGATTTAATCATTTTAGGCGTAAAAGGCTATGACACTTTCGTAAACGACGGACATGTTGAATATTATGGCGTAAACAATTATAATGTTACAGCTGACGAGAAATACCCTGAAATTAAAGTCGAAGCCGTTGCCAATAAAGAACGTTTTATCGAGTTTTTGGTAATGCATCAGGACGGACAAACTGATTATCTTACGTTTTGTAATCACGCTGCACAATGCGGAATTGCAAAATGGAGAGTGGATATCATCGAAATGACTTGTACATATTTTGACAAATCAGGAAATGAAATATTGATCGAAAAAATTCCTGATTAACAAAGATTCGATGCCAGTTTTCTTCAACAAATAGATCCAACAGCTAAAAAAGGTATTTTAATGATACTTTTTTTAGCTTGTTTTACAGCATTTTCACAATCTGAAAAAAGTAATTCTAAGTTTAAAGTAATTGCTTTTTATACCGCAAAAAATGATCAGGCGCATATCAGTTTTGTGCATGAAGCCAATAAATGGTTTCCGAAAATAGCACAGCAAAATCATTTTGAATATGATTCAACCAGCAATTGGGACAATCTTAATGCAAAGTTTTTAGCAAAATATAAGGTTGTTTTATTTTTGGACACAAGACCTGAAACCCAAAGTCAGCGCGAAGCATTTCAAAAATATATGGAAAACGGCGGCGGATGGATTGGTTTTCATTTTTCGGCATTTGCTTTAAACGATTCCGGTTATCCTCAAAATTGGAATTGGTATCACGATACTTTTTTAGGTTCCGGTGAATATTCAAGTAATACCTGGCGCCCGACATCAGCAGTTTTACGAGTTGAAAATCAACATCAAATAACAAAAAACCTGCCCAAAACCTTTACATCAGCGCCAAACGAATGGTATAAATGGAATAATGATTTACGAAAAAATCCGGATATAAAAATTCTTTTAGCAATAGACGAATCCAGTTTTCCGTTAGGAACCGGACCAAAACCGCATGAAATTTGGCACAGCGGATATTATCCCGTTGTCTGGACCAATACAAAATACAAAATGCTTTATGTAAATATGGGACATAATGATATTGATTACGAAAACGGAACCAATAAAACACTTTCTCATACTTTTGAAAACGAAACCCAAAGCAAACTAATTCTCAACGCTTTACTTTGGTTAGGAAATTCTAAAAAATAAAATGTATTAAAAATGTCTCATAAAATTTCACCCTTATAAATCCTGAAGATGTAATGAAATATCAGGATTCAGCCGGAATTATTTTAGTTGATGCCAGAGCCGGAATCAATGCTGAGGAAAATTATAAAAACGAACATTTAAAAGGTGCTCGTTACGTTGATTTAAATCGGGATTTAGCAACCGTTGAAACCGATCCCGCAAATGGCGGAAGACATCCTTTGCCTTCATTCGAAAAATTTGCCGAAGTACTTTCTAAACTCGGAATTTGCCTGAAAGTCATATTGTTATTTATGATGATAAAAATGGATCAAATGCCGCAGCGCGTTTTTGGTGGATGCTTCGATCAATTGGGCACGAAAAAGTTCAGGTTTTAAACGGAGGTTTACAAGCTGCGATTAAACTTGGTTTTAAAACAAGCTCAGAAATCGAAAGTTTTAAACCAGCCGAAAGGTATCCAATTGCAAAATGGAATCTGGCTCTTGCCGATATTGAAGAAGTCGAAAAAGCCAGAAATAACAAAGAAAATATTGTAATCGACGTAAGAGATAAAAATCGTTTTGATGGTTTAACAGAACCGCTGGATTTAATTGCAGGACATATTGCGGGTGCTGTAAATGTTCCGTTTAGCGAAAATTTAAATGAAGACGGACTTTATAAATCACCTCAGGTTTTAGCCGAAAAATATGCTGAAATTTTAGGCAATGTAAAACCAGAAAATGCAATCGTACATTGTGGTTCAGGAGTTACTGCCTGCCATACATTATTAGCAATGGATTATGCCGGAATTGAAATTCCAAACTTTACACAGGATCATGGAGCGAATGGTCGCGCAACGATCGTGAAATGTTTACAAAATAAAGCATTGGCTTTAATGTTTAACACATAGAAACATAGATTTTATATGTGCAAAAAGAATACAAAAAGAAACATGTTTCTAACACATAGGTATGTGCATTTAAATAAGTGAAACGCCTTTTAAAATTTACAAAATCTATGTTTCTATGTGTTAAAAAAACACTGACAACAGTTTAAAATACAAATATAAAATGCAGCATTGGGATATACTTTTATCAAATTTAGTAAATAAAAAAGCCTTCATAAACATACTGATTTCCGGAGAAGCAAAAGGAGAATTAGCTGTTTTTAACCATAAAAAAGGAATCTTGTTTTCAGATATTGCAATCGAAAAATTCATCGAAAAAGAATATCAATATGACTCCGTTGAAGCTTCGCCTGAATCACACAGACAATTACGCACTTTTTCTTCGGGAGAACGTAAAAAAGAATTCCTGAAATACTGCATCAGTCAAAAACCGGATTTCATTATATTCGATAATCCGTTTGATCATTTAGATCAGGCTTCGCGTGTAATTCTGGCAGAATCCTTAAAGGATTTATCAATATTATTGCAATCATCCAAATCGTAAATCGTGTTACCGATGTACTGAATTTTGTGGAAAACAAAGCTCAGATTAAAGACAATACGTATGAATTGCACCCACTTTCAAAAATCGAAAGCCATTTTAAAACTTTAAATACAGCCGCAATTCCAAAAGCTATTGAACAGCATTCATTCCACGAAAGTGTATTAATAAAAATGGAAAATGTTTCTGTAAGCTATGACGAAAGAAAAATTATAGACAATATTTCCTGGACGATAAAACAAGGTGAATTCTGGCAATTAATTGGTCCGAATGGCGCCGGAAAAAGCACTATTTTATCCTTAATTACCGGAGATAATCCTAAAGGATTCGGGCAAAACTTATTCTTATTTGGAAGAAAAAAAGGAAGCGGAGAAAGTGTTTGGGACATCAAAAAACAAATTGGAATTTTCACCACATCAATGACCGATTTATTTCAAAAAGGACATACTCTCGAAGAAATGATTCTTTCCGGTTTCTTTGATTCTATCGGACTTTATATCGAACCTACGACGCATCAAAAACAAATCGTTTCGCAATGGCTCGAAGTAATCGAAATGACACATTTAAGAAAAAAACGTTTTATCGATCTTTCCATTGGGCAGCAAAGAGTTGCATTGATTGTTCGTGCCGTTTTAAAACATCCGCCATTATTAATTTTAGACGAACCTGTTGAAGGTCTTGACGACGAAAATGTAGATTTGGTCATTCAGCTTATCAATACTATAAAGCAGGAAACAAACGTGAGTATTTTATATGTTTCACACCGCATAGAATCAGGCCTTGCTCCCACTTCGGTATTCGAACTTTTACCAACTCCAACCGGATCAATCGGTAAAAATAAAATACCACTCCGAGTTAAATTAAAAAGTTTTTTTGAATCATTAAGAGATTAAGAAAAATTAAGCTCTAAAAGTTCACACATGCAAAGTCATTGCGAGGAACGAAGCAACTACACTAACAAAAAGTATACAGCGTGAGATTGCTTCGTTCCTAAATGACATGTAGTGAAGCTTAATCAAATAGTAAAAACAAAAAAAGCTCCAATCGGAGCTTTTTTTCAACTTATAACAAAATTATCTATTTTTCTAATTGACTAATTATCTAATTAATCCTCGACAAATTATCTAATTATTTCTCCTCATCTTCCATATTATGCGTCTTTCCATAATTGCGCCATTTTTCAATGCAATCTTGAAAATCCTGTGGTAATTCTGTATCAAAACGCATCATTTCGCCTGTATTTGGATGCACAAAACCAAGTGTTTTAGCATGCAAAGCCTGACGTGGCAACGCTTTAAAACAATTCTCGATAACTGTTTGTATTTTGTAAACGTAGTTTTTCAAAATCAAATGACCGCCGTAACGCTCGTCATTAAACAACGGATGCCCAATGTGTTTCATGTGTGCACGAATTTGGTGCGTTCTTCCGGTTTCTAATCGGCATGAAATCAAAGTTACATAACCAAAACGTTCCAAAACTTTATAATGAGTAATGGCAGGTTTTCCAATTTCAGGATCAGCAAAAACCGCCATTTGCATACGGTCTTTTAAATGTCTGGCAAGATTTCCTTCAATCGTTCCTTCTTCTTCCGCAACATTCCCCCAAACAAGTGCAATATATTCGCGTTCAGAAGTTTTAGCTTCAAATTGTTTAGCCAAATGCGTCATTGCCGCTTCCGTTTTTGCAACAACCAAAAGTCCGGATGTATCTTTATCAATTCTATGAACCAATCCCGGACGCTCGCTGCTGTTCATTGGCAAATTATCAAAATGATGCGCCAAAGCATTAACCAAAGTTCCCGTATAATTTCCGTGACCCGGATGTACCACCATTCCTGGCTCTTTATTAATCAGTAAAAGTGCATCATCTTCATAAACAATATTCAACGGAAGATCTTCCGGCAGAATATGATTTTCAAATGGCGGATGCGATAACATAACCGTTACAACATCAAAAGGTTTAACTTTATAATTTGATTTTACCGGAATATCATTTACAAAAATATTTCCTTCAGTTGCGGCATTCTGAATTTTATTTCGGGTCGCATTCTGAATCAAATTCATTAAATATTTGTCAATACGCAAAAGCGCCTGACCTTTTGGGACTTCAAATCTAAAATGTTCGAATAATTCGTCTTCCAGATCTAAATTTTCATTATTATTGTTCATCTTTTGGGGTTTCTGGAGCTGGCTCAGCTAAGCTGTCTGTTGCCTGACTTTCATCTACATACGTTGCTTTTCCGTCACCTAAAACCAAGTCGATTTTAGAAGCTTTCAGCACACGGTCTCCTACTTTTAAGTTTCTTCCTTTATAACGCATTTCCAAAACCATATCTTTTCCTAAGTTTGGAATATAAGTAATCGTTCCCGCCTCAAGCCCTAAAGCTTTAAGAGTTGGAACAGCTTCGCGATATGTTTTTTCGATTAAATCCGGAATTCTTACAGAAGAAAATCCGGATGCATTTATTTTAATATATATTTTTCGACCTACTTTAACTTTCGTTCCCGGCAACGGATCTTGCTCAACAACACTGTATTTAGGAAATCCGCTTCGATAATCAACACTATCCAAAAGCACATAATCCAGGTCTAATTCATCTAATTTTGATTCTACTTGCTCCTCAGTCAGTTTAGACAAATTCGGAACCGTAATTTCATGCCCGTGATCAGTTGTAAAAGTCAACCAATGCATAAACAAATAACCTAAAACGGCAATAATAGCAGCCGCAGCCAATATTTGTAAAAAGAACACACGGCTAGTTAAATACTTACGTAAACTCATAAATTTATTTTTAGTTGTGGCAAAGATAAAGCTATTTCGTTTCAAAAAAAATGATAATTTTGTTTAAAACAAGAAAGTACGGCAAAAAAGCTAAAACCTGAAACTTGAAACAAATTAAACGATTAACGATCAAACAAATAAACATCAAATCAATGAAAAACATAGCCATCATCATGGGCGGATATTCAAGTGAATATAAAATTTCGCTTATCTCAGGAAACGTCGTTCACCAATATCTTGATAAAACAAAATACAACGGATTTCGTATTCATATTTTTAAAGAAAAATGGGTTTATGTAGACGAAAATGATGCCGAATTCCCAATTGATAGAAATGATTTTTCGGTTACAGTAAACGGACAAAAAATTACTTTTGACTGTGTTTTTAATGCCATTCACGGAACTCCGGGCGAAGACGGATTAATGCAGGCTTATTTTGAATTATTAGGCATTCCACAATCGTCATGCGATTATTACCAATCGGCGCTTACATTCAACAAACGTGATTTATTATCGGTTTTAAAACCATACGGAATCAAAACTGCGATTTCTTATTACCTAAATAAAGGCGATGTTATCAATACAGACGAAATCGTAAAAAAAGTAGGTTTGCCATGTTTCGTAAAACCAAACAAAGCGGGTTCAAGTTTTGGAATCTCAAAAGTAAAAAGTGCGGCCGAATTGCCTATCGCAATTGAAGTTGCGTATAAAGAAGACAACGAAATTATCATCGAAAGTTTTCTTGACGGAACCGAAGTTTCTGTTGGAGTAATTAATTACAAAGGAGAAATTAAGGTTTTACCAATTACTGAAATCGTTTCAGATAATGATTTCTTTGATTACGAAGCGAAATACGAAGGAAAATCACAAGAAATTACGCCTGCCAGAATCTCAGACGAACTAACACAAAAAGTAGGAGAAACTGCCAAACGTGCTTACGAAGTTTTAAAAATGAAGGGTTTTTCAAGAAGCGAATTTATCATTGTAGACAACGAACCTTATATGCTTGAAATGAATACAATTCCGGGTTTAACAACCGAAAGTTTAATTCCGCAACAAGCAAAAGCAGCCGGAATTTCTCTTGAAGATTTATTCACCAATGCGATTGAGTTAGCGTTAGCTTAGCAAAAGATACTAAGGTTCTGAGATTCTATCCCGAAGCTTCGGGACTAAGTTACTAAGATCTCAGAACCTTATTTTTTAAAGTCATTATTCATAATCTTGTCATTTCGACGGAGGAGAAATCACATAAAGTGAAGACACACAGTTTGTCGCTCTCTGGATGTGATTTCTCCTCCGTCGAAATGACAAAAAGAAAAAAACTTAGCACCTAAGAACCTTAGCAACTAAAAAAATGAACGAAATATTCGAATGGAATAGAATTTTTTACAATGATTTGCCCGAAAATTTCGCGCTGGAGGTTATCTTTCGTTCCACAGTAATGTTCACGATTTTGCTGTTGACTTTAAAACTGGCAGGAAAACGAGGCGTTAAACAATTGTCGATTTTCGAAACCGTAATTATAATCGCCTTAGGTTCTGCAGCCGGAGATCCAATGTTTTATGAAGATGTTGGAATTGTTCCTGCCGCAATTGTTTTTACCGTAATTATAATTTTGTACCGCGCCGTAACCTGGCTGACTGGAAAAAGCAAAAGATTTGAAGAATTTATTGAAGGCAAAACCGAATGTTTGATAAACGACGGTAAATTTTCTGTAGCAACTTTCAAAAAAGAAAGTCTGGCGCAAGATGAATTTTTCTCTGAACTTCGTATTAAATCTATCGAACATCTTGGTCAGGTAAAACATGCTTTTATAGAAACAAGTGGCGAAATAAGCGTATTTTTTTATGAAGATAAAGATGTAAAATATGGCTTGCCAATTTTGCCTGGCTTGTTTAATGAAAAAAGTAAAAACATTCAAAATGACGGTATTCATGCCTGCACTTTTTGCGGCCACACCGAAGAACAAAAATCAGGAACTGCAAAATGCAAAGTCTGTAAAAAAGAAGAATGGGTTCCTGCCATAAAAACACTCAGAATAACGTAAAAGATAAATTCCAATCCCGATAATTATCGGGAAAATTCCAAAAAAATAAAGGTTTCAACATAGTTTAATTAAAAAACTTTGAACCTTTGTAACTATGAAACTCTGAACCTTAAAAGAAATGAGAAAAGCCATATTTCCGGGATCTTTTGATCCAATAACACTTGGTCACGAAGATATTATTAAAAGAGGAATTTCTCTTTTTGATGAAATCGTAATTGCAATTGGTGTTAATGCCGAAAAAAAATACATGTTTTCACTCGAAGAAAGAAAACGTTTTATCGAAGAAACATTCAAAGATGAACCTAAAATTTCTGTTATTACCTATGAAGGATTGACTATAGATCTAGCCAAAAAACTAAAAGCTAATTTTATTTTAAGAGGTTTGCGCAATCCCGCTGATTTTGAATTCGAAAAAGCCATTGCACATACCAACAGAAAACTGTCAAAAATAGAAACTGTCTTTTTATTAACGGCTGCAAAAACATCTTTTATAAGTTCAAGTATTGTTCGCGATGTATTGCGAAACGGCGGCGAATATGAAATGCTGGTTCCGGATGCTGTTAGGGTGAAGAAGTAATAACACACATAAAGTCATTTGAGGAACGAAGCAATCTCACTGATATAAATCATTTTGGGAAGGATTCTGCAAATGAGATTGCTTCGTTCCTCGCAAGGACAAAACCAACCCCAAAAACACAAACTTGCAAGCGAAGCAAATTATAAGTAATTTCGCATTTTTAAATAAACATAAACAATGAGCATCGAAAGAGAATTAAACAAACGTAGCGGATCTAAATGTGAACTTTGCGGAGCAGAAGAAAACCTAAAAGTATATCAGGTATTACCAACTCAAAAAGGCGGACTTGACGAAAGCATAATGGCTTGTGCAACTTGTATTGACCAAATTGAAAACCCTGATAATGTAGATTTAAATCACTGGAGATGTTTAAATGACAGTATGTGGAATGAAAACGTGGCGGTACAAGTTGTTGCCTGGAGAATGTTAAGCCGATTGCGTGCTGCTGGCTGGCCGCAGGAATTGCTTGACATGATGTATTTAGACGAAGATACGCTTGCATGGGCAAAAGCAACCGGAGAAGGCGAAGATGACGAAAACAAGCTGGTTCACCGTGATAGTAATGGGGTAATTTTAGAACACGGAGATTCTGTTGTTTTAATAAAAGATTTAAAAGTAAAAGGATCAAGCATGGTTGCCAAACAAGGAACTGCCGTTCGTAACATTCGTTTAGACCATGAAAATGCTGAATATATCGAAGGAAAAGTAGACGGACAGCAAATTGTAATTATAACGCAATACGTGAAGAAGATATAATCTTTAAAGGTTCAAAGGTACAGAGTAACAAAGGTTCAAAGTTTTTTTTCAACATGAAACATGAAACTTTTTTAATACAAAAAAGGCTATTCAAATCTGAATAGCCTTTTTTGTATTGTATTTAAAATTTCATGACAAAGGTTTAACCTGAACAAATAAAACCTGAAACCTGAAACTAAAAATAAATTATTTTTGGAATAATTTATTAATCTGATCTTTTACGAATGGCTCAGAAACACTGCTTGTTGCAGAAGAAGCTTCTTTGCTTGAAACCATAAACTGAACTGTAGCTTTCTCAGGAATAACACTTCCTGTGTAATGCAACCAGATGTAGTTGTTTGGTAATTCTAATTTAATATCATATAATGGGCTTGCAGTAAAACCGCCCATAATAATATTATAAAGACTTGTATAATCGTTGTTAACGTTTTTAAATGAAAACTTTCTCAATGCTGACGAATCATCATCATTTTGAATACTTGTGTAATAAACAGTATATTCATCTCCAATTTTTTGAATATAGTTGTTATTTACTTTTCCTAATTTTTCAACAGGTACAGTTTCAAGAACTTTAATCTGCGCAAACGAAACAACGCTAAAAAACAAAATAGCAAGGGTAATAATCTTTTTCATAACGATTTTGGGGTTAATTTTTACTACTATAATAAACGCCGAAATTATGAAAAATTACTTCTAAAACCACTCTTTTATTAACATTAAATTGTGAATTTTAGTTAAAATTACTTCATTCGGCACATTAAAAACTGCAACTTTTTAATAATCAATAAATTAAAATTAAAAAACACAACTATAAAGTCTCTGAATTTTCGTGAAATTCTGAAAAAAACAAATTTTATCGTTCTTCTTCTTTCTTGACAACCTTACGGGCAACTTCAATTTTAAATTTCTTGCCTTTCATTTTCTCGTCTTTTACATTATGAAGCAAGTCTTTTACTTTATTGTATTTTACAGCTGCAAACGAGATAAAATCTTTTACTTCGATTAAACCTAAATCACCTTTTTCCAATTTTCCTTTTTGAGAGAAGAAACCAACAATATCAATTTTATTCAGTTTTGTTTTCTTTCCTCCACTAATATAAATTGTTTGATATTCAGGTGGTTTTGGTAAAGTCGTGGTGTTTTCTACATTCAAAACTTCCATTCCGTAATCGATATAATCCAGTTTTTTTTCACTTTCGTGAATAATTATATACGCCGTTCCTGTAGCTTGCATACGTGCCGTACGACCGTTACGATGTGTAAATTCATCTTCTTTTAAAGGTAAATGATAATGAATTACATGTTTCATTTCCGGAATATCCAATCCACGTGCGGCAAGATCTGTTGTGATTAAATAACTCATACTTCCGTTTCTAAACTGAATCAAAGCGCGCTCGCGTTCATCCTGATCCATTCCGCCATGATAATACGTGGCGTAAATTCCTTTTTCGTTCAATGTATCACTAATACGTTCTGCAGCATCGCGATGGTTACAAAATATAATTGCCGACTGTGATTTCAATGAACAAATTAAATTGAACAAACTTTCCAACTTATCTTTAGCTGGCGAAACAATCATTTTCATCGAAAGATTCGCTTTTTCTTCTTCCTCGGGAATAAAATCCAAAACTGTTGGA
This sequence comes from Flavobacterium sp. N1736, assembly GCF_025947065.1. Classification (NCBI taxonomy): domain Bacteria; kingdom Pseudomonadati; phylum Bacteroidota; class Flavobacteriia; order Flavobacteriales; family Flavobacteriaceae; genus Flavobacterium; species Flavobacterium sp. N1736. The sequence goes on along the minus strand of NZ_CP109994.1, from coordinate 670,041 downwards.
TTAACAACTCTGGTATATCTCGGAATTTCAATATCTGAAGTTGCCGAAACCAAAACGCGTTTGTTTAGTTTTGTTAATTTGCCAATGATATATGACATTTGCTCATGAAAACCCAACTGCAGTGATTTGTCAAATTCATCTAAAATTAAAGTCTGAATTTTGTCTGTACGAAAAGTATCTCTGTCAATATGATCTGCAATTCTGCCCGGAGTTCCAATTAAAACCGCTGGCGGATTGCTTAAATTTTTAATTTCAGTATCAATAGAATGTCCGCCGTAGCAGATATTCACTTTATATTGCGTTCCCATTTTTTTCCAAACCTGCTCGATTTGCAAACCTAATTCACGCGAAGGCACTAAAATTAAACATTGAACCGAAAGAATTTCCGGCTGTAATAATTCTAAAACCGGAAGCAAAAAAGCCAGTGTTTTTCCTGATCCTGTTGGAGAAAGAAGCAAAACATTGTTATCGTTTAAAATTGCGTCCTGAGCAACTTCCTGCATTTCGTTTAGGCTCTCAATACCTAAATTCGAAAGTATATTGTTGGAATGGTGATTTTTATTCATTTTGCAAAAGTAATTAAAAGGTTTCAAGTTTCAGGTTTTCTTTTGTTTCAAGTTTTTTTACTGCAAAGGTGTAAAGTTTTTATCTCTCGCAGATTTTGCAGATTAGGCAGATTTTTTATTTATCAGTTGAAATTAAATCTGCTCAATCTGCAAAATCTGCGAGAAGCAAATAACCACAAAGCGTTAAAACCTGAAACAAATAAAACTATTATATTTGGTTTCTATTAAAACCAGATCCATGAAACTTTTTACATTTTACCTTTTCCTTTTCACCATCACAATTTTTGCTCAGAATAACAATAAAAAATACGACACTTTTTTCGAAAAAGGAAACGGAAATCAATCTGCTTCGTATGCTGAAACTATTGCATATTATAAGCTTTTGGCTAATGATTTTCCAAGGATTCAAATGAAAGAAATGGGTTTAACAGATTCCGGAGAACCATTGCATATGATCGTTTATAATCCTGAAAAAGAATTTGATTTTGAGAAAATCCAAAAAAACAAAGCGGTACTTTTTATCAATAACGGAATCCACGCCGGAGAACCTGACGGAATCGACGCGACTATGCAATTCTACAGAGATTTGGCAATTGGAAAACTAAAAGCACCAAAAAATACCGTTCTCGTTTGTATTCCGGTTTATAATATTGGCGGCGCTTTAAACAGAAATTCAACTACAAGAGCCAATCAGGACGGACCGGAAATTTATGGTTTTAGGGGAAATGCCAGAAATTATGATTTAAATCGCGATTTAATGAAATCAGACACTCGAAATACAAAGAGTTTTGTCGAGATTTTCCAGAAAATAAATGCCGATGTTTTTATCGATAATCACGTAAGCAACGGATCTGATTATCAATATAAACTAACCTATATTATGACGCAGCATAACAAATTGGGAACTGTTTTGGGCGATTTTATGAATACCGAAATGATGCCGGCTTTGGTAAAAGATTTACAGCAAAAGAAAATCGAAACAACGCCTTATGTTGATTCTTTTAAAGATACGCCGGACAAAGGTTTTGGGCAATTTGTTGATAGTCCGCGATATACAACGGGATATACTTCGTTGTTTAATACAATTGGTTTTGTGGTTGAAACGCATATGCTGAAAAAATATGCTGATCGTGTAAAAGTAACGTATGAATATATGAAATCGACAATGGATTTTACCGATGCCAATTATCTAAAGATAAAAGAACTTCGAGTGAAAAATCTGGAGCAATATAAACCAGGAAAACCATACACTTTGCAATGGGAACTGGACAGTACAAAAGCAACTACATTTTCGTTTTTAGGATATGAAGCGGGTTACAAAAAAAGCGAGGCCACAACAGGAAATCGTTTGTATTATGACCGAAGCAAACCGTATAAAAAAGATGTTCCGTATATAAAAGAATTCAAATCAGTAAAAGACGTTGTTATACCGTTTGCTTATATCATTCCGAAAGGATATTGGAATATTATTGATCTTTTAAAGAACAACAATATCTCGTTTTCTCAACTTAAAAATGATACAATTATTGAGGTTGAAAGTTACAGAATTGCTGATTTTAAAACAGCGCAAAATGCTTATGAAGGTCATTATATCCATAGAAATACAACCGTTACTTCTAAAATAGTAAAAATGGCTTTTGCCAAAGGCGATTACTTAGTTCCGACAAATCAAAAAGGTGTAAAATATTTAGTAGAAGCTTTTGAACCGGAAGGTGTTGATTCGTTTTTTAACTGGAATTTCTTCGATCCAATTTTACAGCAAAAAGAACATTATTCTGAATATATTTTTGAAGATACAGCAGCGAAATTATTAAAAGAAAACCCAACTTTAAAAGCCGAATTAGAATCTAAAAAACAAACTGATACTGAATTTGCTAAAAATCCTGATGCGCAATTGGACTGGATTTATAAGCATTCTGTTTATTATGAAAAGGCGCATTTGCAATATCCTGTTTATCGAATGCTTTGATGTTTTCTACCGCGAAGTTCACAAAGGTTTTTTTGATTTTTGATTGTGTTGAGAAAACGCTAAGATCACAAAGTTTTATGTGTAGAACTTTGATAAAGATAAAATTGAATTTAAAAACTAATTAAATTATGGCATATAAACTCTTCCTAGACAGCATTCGAGATGTGAAAATGATTTACAAAAATTTATATAAGTTTATATAATAATTATAAACTCTAGTTAATAAACTTAAAAATAAGCAGACTTAAACATAACAACAAAACTAATTTAACTATCAACTAACCAATGAATCAAAATAAAACAATTATACAAGATACAATTATTCAGAAAACTGTAATTATTAAAGATACAATATACGCCTCAGTACAAAAACTAACTGAAAATAGTACTGACGTTGAGATTTATAAAAAGATTTTAGAAAACCAATCACAAACTTATACACTAATATTAGGTGGTTTTGTCGGAGTTCTTGCTTTGTTTGCAACGGGTACGTACTTATATCAAACTAGAATAGCCAAAACTGATATTGAAAAACAAACAAATAAGATTTTTAAAAGAGAGAAGGAAAGATTGGCAGATAATGTAAAAAAAGAAATTAATCAAGAGCTTTACAAAATGAAAGGAGAAAGTGCTAGGTTATTTGCTAATCAATGTACAAACACAACGCCAGCAACAAGAGTTCAACTTTTCTATTGGTGTTGTCAATGTATTAAATATTATGGACTTTGTGAAAATGGTGGTAGTGCAGTTAGAGCATCTTGTAGAAGAGCTATCAGAGCTGCTGAGTATTTAAATAACAATAAGCTAACTTGCAAACCCGTTTTACTAAATAAACATCCTGATTTAAACAAAAAATTTTACTCGATTTTTGATAAAATACCGAAAGAATTAACAGAGGAAAAAGAGAAATTAGTAGAATTGTTAAATGATATTGTTTCATAAATCAAAGTAATTCTCCCTTAGCTAGCGCGAGCGTCCCGCTCGTGAACGCAAAGAGAAGCAAATTTCAATTGAAACGGGCACGAGCGGGACGCTCGCGCTAGCGAAAAACCCGATAACGCGGATTTAAAATCCGTACCCGCAACGAGAGAAACTAAGAAATAAAGTTTGCCTTACTGTGTGGATACGGATTTTAAATCCGCGTTATCGTAATTCTTAAATCTTCGAATATCGAAATAAAGTATAATCAATTCCTTTAACTTTTACTTGAGTTACCTGATCTGGATTTTCTAAAATTCTTTTATCAATTTCCGCCTGCACAAAGTCAATATCTTTAATAACTACATTAAACTCTTGCAATTTACCTTTATCTAACATTATTAAATCTGTAGCATCCACAAAATTATGATTCCATACTTCTTCAATTATATTATATGTGATTATATTAGCCTTTAATGGAACCGTAACAACCAAATCATTTATTGAATATAGCGTAACCTTACTCGTATTAATATTATAAAAGTATGCATTAGAACCATCAATAACCAAATAGCTACCGTCTTGTACATTTAATATTTTTCTATTTTTATCTATTATTTTATAACCCTTTAATGTCAAATCATTAATGAAAGGCGTTATCAAATTATGTAATCTAGTTTGAACTTCTCGTATATTCACAATTGTATTACTCATATTTTATTTATTAATTATTTTTACAAAATTACATTATTTTGAAGTAATCACTAGCTAGCGCGAGCGTCCCGCTCGTGAACGCAATCAAAATAAATTTAAGATAACTAAATTAAAAAATAGTCACGAGCGGGACGCTCGCGCTAGCGGAGGAAAACCTGAAACTTGAAACACAATAAAACTACTCTCAAAGTGTAGCTCGTGTGAGGGATAGAAGCTGGCTACCGAAGTAGCGCGGATAGCCCGACAGCATTGAAAAAAAGGCCTAATGAACGCAAAGTTGATTAGGCCTTTTTTTAAATGGTGGCACGCCCAGATTATATTAATCCGCGTTATTGTATGTGGATATATTTTGTAGTATAAAAGATTATTTATCCTTCAATATATTTTGTAAAAACTCAACTTTGTCTTTTTCTGCCTGAACTAAACGTTCGTAAAGTTTTTTATTTTCTTCTATAGATTCCATTAATTTATCTAAAGGATTAAAAGTGAATAATGGTCCATGCGAAAATGCACCATTACTTCCACTATTATCATAGAAATTATTAAAGTAATTAATTGCAGCTTCGTCTGAAAAATTTTTAAGGGCTTCTACACTTACTCCCAAAGCTTTTGCTACTTCTGCAAGTCTTTCATCATCTATGGTTTCGCTGTTTTCAAGAGCCGATATAGTTTGTTGGCTAATTCCTAAAGCCTGCGCCAAAGCTTCTTGTTTCATGTCACGAAGTTCACGAATTCGGCTAATTTTTCGCCCAATATGGTTTGATTTTGTAAGTGTGCTCATAATTCAAAGATAATATTAAGGGTAATAACTGGCAATATGTAAAAAACAAATTTTGGTATGTACGATACGATCGAAATGATTTGTGTAATACAATTATTACTTATTACGCATTAAACAAAAGTACGATTTTTGAGACATGAAATAGTTAAAAAAAATTCAATTGCAAAAATCAATATCAAAATTCAATTACAATTGTTGAGTTTTGATATTGTAATTGATTTTTGTTATTGAAATTGAATTTTACTATTGTAACTGATTTTCTTCTTCAAAAAGTAATTTGATGTTTTCGTAAGAGTTTTTTAGGGCTTCTTTGATTTGTTCCGGATTTAACCAGGCTACTTTTTCGATGCCTTCATTTTCCTGACCTACGGGAGTTCCTTCAAAATCTGATTGCATTTCGAACCAATGCGTAATTTTTAGTTTGTATTTTCCGTTGCGTTTAAAAACGTGGTATGTTTTTTCGAGTTTATTGGTGATTCTTAGTTTGCCAACGCCGGTTTCTTCTTCGACTTCGCGCATGGCAGTATCTTCAATTTCTTCGCCTTTTTCGATTCCGCCTTTTGGCAAATCCCATTTTCCGTTTCTGAAAATGAATAAAACTTCGCCTTTTTTGTTGTAAACTAATCCTCCGCCGGCTTTATTTACGGGAATTTTAGCTTTTAAGGTCTTCATTATTTCCTTTTCGTCAGGATAATACAAATAAGCCTTTTGAATTTTATTTTGAAACATTTTGACAATAAGATGCTCGATATCAATACTCTCTAACAAGAATAATTGAAAATCAGTCTCTCTTGAGATCTCATTTGTCAAAAAAAGTGGTTTGTCGTTCACAAAAACTTTATACATTTGTAGTATGATTTTTAATAAAGATACTGCCGAAAAAACAGCCGAATTGCTTTTGCAAATAAATGCAATTAAATTGAATCCCGAAAATCCTTTTACATGGGCTTCAGGATGGAAATCTCCTATTTACTGCGATAATAGGTTAATTCTTTCATTTCCGGTTATAAGAAATTACGTTCGCGACGAGTTTGCGAAGAATATTGAGAAACAATTTGGTAAACCAGATGTTATTGCCGGAGTTGCCACCGGAGCCATTGGAATTGGAATTCTTGTTGCCGAAAGCCTTGGGTTACCTTTTGTATATGTGCGTCCGGAAGCGAAAAAACACGGTAGACAAAATCAGGTTGAAGGTTTTTTACAAAAAGGTCAAAACGTGGTTGTCGTTGAAGATTTAATTAGTACAGGAAACAGCAGCTTAATGGCTGTGGAAGCTTTGCGTAACGAAGGTGCTAATATTAAGGGAATGGCGGCGATTTTTACCTACGGTTTTGGTGTTGCACAAGAGAACTTTAAAAACGCCAATATCGACCTGTTTACATTAAGTAATTACGAAAATTTACTAGACTTAGCGGTTCAGAAACAATATATTACCGAAGATCAACAGTCGACTTTGCAGGAATGGAGCGAAAGCCCGTCGACATGGTTGCAGGAGGAGGAATAATTTTAGATTTTAGATTGTTGATTTTAGATTATCAGAATCAAGATTTTGGAATTTAGATTTACTTTTGATTTAAACAAAAAATAAAAAAATAAAATATGAACTTAGAAAGTCCAAAGGTTACTGTTCAGAAATCAGCACAGGATTTATTTGATTTGTTGACTGATGTAAAGAATTTTGAAAAATTAATGCCTGACAATATCGCTAAATTCGAAGTGATTGGCGAAGATGCTTTTATTTTTGGACTGAAAGGTATGCCGGAAATAAAACTGAAAATGAAAGAAAAAGTAGCTCCAAACAAAATTGTTTTGGGTGCTGCAAGCGATAAACTTCCGTTTACTTTAGTTTCGAACATTGAAAGTGTTTCTGACGCTTCAAGCGATGTTCAATTGCAATTTGAGGGCGAATTTAACCCAATGATGGCAATGATGATTAAAGGACCAATTAGCAAATTCATTGAAACTTTGGCAACTAATATGACCAAACTTTAATTAATGGTAAATTGTAAATTGTAAATTATAAATGAAAGTCTGATTTAACGATCAGACTTTTTTTTGCCACAGATTAAATGATTTAAAAAGATTTTTTTTTACACAGATTCTGCAGATCATAGCAGATTTATTTGGATTTAAAATCATTTTAATCTGTGCAATCTGTGGCAAAAATATCTCTACAATAAACCTTTGTCACTTTGAACCTATGAACCTTTGCACCTCTTTAATAAACCCTTTGCCCCTCTCTAATAAAGCATCTGAACTTCCTTAATATCAAATTCTGAAACAGAATCGTCTTCTAACAAAATCTGAATTTTTCCAACAGACGAAACGCCCTGAATAATTCCCATGAAGTTTTGTCCTGAAGCTTGGGGATCAAGATTTTTAAACGGCATTGGAATTCCTTTTCTGAATAAAGTATTGAAATATTGCTTCCAGAAAATATCGAAATTGGTTTCCCACAAATCTATTTTTTGCTGAATTTTTTCGATAATTAATTCCGGTAAAATATCTTTATCAAAAGTATTTTTGGTAATTACTGCCAATGACGAAGCGTGCGGTAATTCGGTAAAATTAGTTTGATTTACGTTTAAGCCTAAACCAACGACTGACACGATTCTGCCATCGCTTTTTAGGGTGTTTTCGATAAGTATGCCACCAATTTTTTTATTGTATGACATAATGTCGTTTGGCCATTTTATACTTAAATCAGGAATATCAAAAGAATTTAAAGTTTCGATTACGGCTAATGAAACTATAATACTTAAATTAAAAACCTGTTCGTTATCATATAGAAAATCCTTTACCAAGGCACTCATAATTAAGTTTTTACCTGATTCAGACTGCCATTTAGATCCCATTTGCCCCTTGCCTTTTGTCTGATTTTCAGCCGTTACGACGGTAAAATTATCAAGCTCGTCCTGACTTGCCAGAGCCTTTAGGAAATCGTTTGTAGAATCTATGGCATCGAGTTTGATTAGTTTCATTAAAATAATTTATTTATACTTAATTTAATATTTTGTTAAGGTTCAAAATTAATCACAAAAATTGGTAACTTTACAAAATCATATAAAATAATTCATGGCGAAAAAGACTATTAATAATGATGTTCTGTTGGCGAACATAATCAAAGGAATTGAGGAAGTAAAAGGAAATGATATCGATATTCTTGACTTGAGAGACATAGACACTGCTGTTTGTGACTATTTTGTTATTTGTAACGGTAGCTCTAATACTCAGGTTAACGCCATTGTGAACTCTATTCAAAAAACAGTATCAAAAGACTTAAAAGATAAACCCTGGCACGTAGAAGGAACCGATAACGCTGAATGGGTTCTAATGGATTATGTGCACATCGTGGTACATGTTTTCCAAAAACACATTCGTGAATACTACAATATCGAAAGCCTTTGGGGTGACGCCAAAATAACTACAATCGAAAACAAATACTAAAGAAAATTTCTTCTAATGGCTAAAGATAATAATCCAAATCCGAGTAAATTTAAAATAAGTCCCTGGTTAATATATACTGCAATACTTCTAGTTTTTTTATTTATAAGTTTTGCAACCGGTGGATCTAATTTAAGCGAACCTGCTCAATTAACTTCTTCTAAATTCAATGTATTATTAGAAAAAGGACAAATTGAAAAAGTGATCGTTTATAATAAAGCTGAGGCTGAAGTATATTTAAACGCTGCGGCTCTTAAAGACGCTGCCAATAAAAAAGTAGCTAAAGATATTTTTGACAGACCAAATAAAGGTCCGCATTATACTTTAGAGATTGGTAACGATCAAATTTTTCAAACTAAATTAGAAAAAGCAGTTGGCGAAGGCAAACTAAAAGATTTTAACTTCCTTCAAAAAAACAACTGGAGCGATATTTTAATCAGCTTACTTCCTATCATCATCATTATTGGTGTCTGGATTTTCATTATGCGTAAAATGTCAGGTGGTGCCGGTGGCGGTGGCGGACAAATTTTCAATATTGGAAAATCGAAAGCAAAACTGTTTGATGAAAAAACAGATATCAAAACTACATTTAAAGATGTCGCCGGTTTAGAAGGTGCAAAAGAAGAAATTCAGGAAATTGTTGAATTCCTTAAAAATCCTGAAAAATATACTAATCTTGGAGGTAAAATCCCAAAAGGAGCTTTACTTGTAGGACCTCCGGGAACTGGTAAAACCTTGCTTGCAAAAGCAGTTGCGGGTGAAGCTCAGGTTCCATTCTTCTCATTATCAGGTTCTGATTTTGTTGAGATGTTTGTAGGTGTTGGTGCGTCACGTGTTCGTGATTTATTTAAACAAGCAAAAGAAAAATCTCCTGCTATTATTTTCATCGACGAAATTGATGCCGTTGGTAGAGCAAGAGGAAAAAGTAATATGTCTGGCGGAAACGATGAGAGAGAAAATACTCTGAACCAATTATTGACAGAAATGGATGGTTTTGGTACAAACTCAAACGTGATTGTTTTGGCTGCAACAAACAGAGCTGATGTTCTTGATAAAGCTTTAATGCGTGCAGGTCGTTTTGACAGACAAATTTTTGTTGACTTACCGGACATTCGCGAAAGAGCAGAAATTTTTAAAGTACACTTAGCTCCTATCAAAAAAGTTGAAGGTCTTGATCTTGATTTCTTAGCAAAACAAACTCCGGGATTCTCAGGTGCTGATATTGCAAATGTTTGTAACGAAGCTGCTTTAATTGCTGCCCGTAACAATAAATCTGCTGTAGACAGACAAGATTTTCTTGATGCTGTTGACAGAATCATTGGTGGTCTTGAAAAGAAAAATAAAATTATTACTCCGGAAGAGAAAAGAGCAATCGCAATTCACGAAGCTGGTCACGCAACTGTAAGCTGGATGTTAGAGCATGCTGCACCACTTATTAAAGTAACTATTGTACCTCGTGGACAAAGTTTAGGAGCTGCATGGTATTTACCGGAAGAAAGACAAATCGTAAGAACAGATCAAATGTTAGACGAAATGTGTGCTACTATGGGCGGAAGAGCGGCTGAAAAGGTAACTTTTGACAGAATTTCGACCGGAGCATTAAGCGATTTAGAAAAAGTTACACGTCAGGCTCGTGCTATGGTAACGATTTATGGTTTGAATGATAAAATCGGAAATGTTACTTATTACGATTCAAGCGGACAAAGTGAATATAATTTTTCTAAACCATATTCTGATGAAACTGCTAAAGTAATAGACAAAGAAATTTCAGAATTAATTGAAGGTCAATACCAAAGAGCAATTCAGATTCTTGAAGAAAACAAAGACAAGCTTAATCAGCTTGCCGATATATTAATTGAAAAAGAAGTTATTTTTAAAGATGACTTAGAAACGATTTTCGGAAAACGTACTTTTGATAAAAATCTTGAGGAAGTGGTTTCGTAAATTCGACATCAATATGTAATATTTTTTAAAATCTTAATTCAAAATAGCCTTTTGAATTAAGATTTTTTTATCTTTGAACGTTTTCAATTAACATGTAAAGTATTTCATATAAAAATGAATTTTTTCAAAAAAATATTTGGTTCCAGCGACGCCGCTTCTGATGAAGAAAACGAAAGTGAATATGCAGGTACTCCTATTCAGGATAGTCATTTGTCTATAGATGAACGATTCATTTTTAATTTTAAGAAAAATGGAGGTAAATTTTTGTATTGTGAAAACAAACAAGAAGTAGCTGAACAATTTGAAAATATCCTTGAAGAAAATGATTGGTTCGAAAACGAAGTTTTATGTTATGAACCTGCCCTGTTTAGCTTATTAGAAGAAAACAAATTACCTTATCATTCTCCTGCTAATCCAAGATTTTTGCTTGCAACCTGCGAGAACTTAATTGCTGATGAAGGTTCTATTTTATTTTCATCAAAGCAAATCAAACAGAATAAGCCAAACGAATTACCCCCAAATATTGTCATTATAGCAACAACGAGCCAAATGCTGCCAATGAAAAGCGACGGGCTTAGTGCTATTAAACGCAAATACGAAAGAGACTATCCTACCAATATTACCACAATAAAATATTTCGAAAAAGCAAAAGAAGAAGATTTTACACAATACGGAAGTGTTGCCAAAAACTTGTATTTATTGCTTTTAGAAGATCTTTAAGATGAATGAAACTCTCAAGAGAACCATTTCTGGTGCTGTTTATATCGCTTTACTCGTAGCTTCTATTTTGTTTTCTACAGAGAGCTTTATCATTCTTTTTGGTATTTTTCTGGTTATAGCAACTTATGAATTTTGCAACTTAGTTAAGATGAACAAGTATTTTGCTATACTATTTGTTTCTGTTTTTTATTCGTCTGTATCTTTAATTACTTTTTATAAAGCTGAAACTGAAAATTATATCAGTAAACTTTTAAAAGAAAATATTTTAATTACCGTTGATACAGACAAATTATTCTCTGTATTACTCCTAATTACATTACTTGTATCTATAAAATGTATTGTCTTTTTATTTGATGACACTCAAATCATCAGTAAACTATCAAAATATATTTATCTGATTGGATACATTATGCTTCCATTTCTTTTTATTGTGAAAATTTCTTTTGGAATAAAAGATTATAATCCGAAAATTATCATTGGGTTATTTATTTTAATCTGGACAAATGATACTTTTGCTTATCTGGTAGGTAAATCCATTGGAAAACATAAATTATTTGAACGTATTTCACCTAAAAAAACAATTGAAGGATTTCTTGGCGGAGCTGTTTTTGCTGCTTTTGCAGGTTTTTTAATTTCAAAATTTTACATTCGCCCAAATCCTGAATTTAGCAGTAAATCTGTTTTAATATGGATGATAATTGCTTTAATTGTTAGTGTTTTTGGAACTATAGGAGATTTGATTGAATCAAAATTTAAAAGAATTGCGGGTGTAAAAGACAGCGGTTCGATAATGCCGGGACACGGTGGTGTTTTAGATCGATTAGATAGTGTTATATTTGTAGCACCAGTTATATATTTATTTTACCAAATTTTATATTATGTTTCATAAAGAGGGAGGCCCATCGATTTTATTAGGAACTGTTTTTGCAGTTGCTGTGCTTTTAATTGCTGACAAATTCATTGATATTACCTGGCTAAGAATGCTGGTACAAATTGCCGGCGTAGTAGTTTTGATTATTATTTTACAATTTTTCAGAAATCCAAAAAGAATAGCAATCAGAAACAGCGATCACATTCTTGCTCCTGTTGATGGAAAAGTTGTGGTAATTGAAGAAGTTTACGAAGGTGAATTTTTTAAAGACAAACGTTTACAGGTTTCTATCTTTATGTCGCCAATAAACGTACACGTGACACGTTATGCTATGGACGGTATTATTAAATTTAGTAAATATCACCCTGGTAAATTTTTAGTTGCCTGGCATCCAAAGGCAAGTGAAGAAAACGAAAGAACTACGGTTGTAATTGAAAATGAGACTTTTGGTCAAATATTATACAGACAAATTGCAGGTGCTTTAGCGCGTAGAATTGTAAATTATGCTCAGGAAGGAATGCAGGTTGTTCAGGGTACTGATGCCGGATTTATTAAATTTGGTTCAAGAGTAGATTTATTTTTACCTTTAGGTACGCCTATTAATGTAGAATTAAACCAAAAAGCAATTGGCGGTAAAACCATTATTGCTACAAAAGCTTAAATGACTCAAAAAGATTTAGATACTCGCTTTTCAGAGGCTGTAGAAACTGCTTTAAAAATGACTCAGGCCTCACTGCCGCAAGATGTGCAGTTAAGGCTTTATGCGTATTACAAACAGGCAACGTTTGGAACCGCAGTATACAATCAATCTGAAAATTTTGATTTGCGCGATGCTTTTAAAACTAACGCATGGATGCAAATTAGCCATATTTCGATTGACGAGGCAAAAGAAAATTACATTGAAATAATTAATTCTCTAACATCAAAATAATTTCCAACATGAAGAAAATCATCATATGTTTGACTATTTCGGCTTCATTCTTAGTATTATTTTCTTGTAATGATAATAATAAGCTAACTGAAGTTGTAGAAGTTCCTTTACCAACAAAAGAAGAAAAAATAACAATTGGTTCTCCTGATGAAGTAAAAGCTGAACCGGGTTCTTTTGGGCTTACTAAATTATCTTTTCCTTATGATGGGTTGGCGCCGGAAATTCGTTCTCTTACTTTAGAAACGCATTATTCCAAGCATTATGTAACGTATACGAATAATTTAAATAAGGAAATTGTTTCGACAGAATTTGAAAACATGCCTATTGAGGATATCTTAAAAAAGATGCCTCTTACAAATTTAAAACTACGTCAAAATGCCGGTGGATATTACAATCATACCATGTATTTTGATCTTTTAACGCCAAAAGAACAAACTCCAAAAGACACACTTTCAGGTTCTATAAACAAAGAATTTGGTTCTTTTAATAACCTTACCAATCAATTTAAAGGTCAGGCAACAAAGCAATTTGGTTCTGGCTGGGTTTGGTTAGTCGTTGATAAACTTGGAAAACTTCAGGTAACTACCACCGAAAATCAGGATAATCCGTTAATGAAAAACGCTTTGATTCCCGGAACTCCTATTTTAGGAATCGATTTATGGGAACATGCTTATTATCTCGATTATCAAAACAGAAAAGGAAGTTATATCGATGCTTTTTACAAACACATCAATTGGGAAAAAGTAAACGAAAACTATATTGAAGCTTTAAAGAAAGTTCGAAAAGTATAAAAAAAAGCTGATACATAATGTATCAGCTTTTTTTTATACTTTTCTCAAGGTTGTTTAAAACATATTCGAAAACGTAATTCTCAGACTTTTTGATAACTTTCTGAGTTTCTGCTTCTCTTTTTTGATAAACAATGTCATTAAACAATTTTATAAGATAATTCATAATAATCTACAGGGATTACTATGGCTTTTGCATAACTTACAACCTCTTACAAAGGAAATTAAGTGTTAGTAATCATCAATTTATTATGATTTATGCAATTGAAATTTAAAATTATTTGTGTCGCTTTTATCACACTTCTTGCCTGTTCAAACAAAAATAATCCTGATGCTGCGCAATCCGTAATTGCCGGGCCTCAAACTGAATTTCTCCCGGAAATTAAAGATGTAAAATATGCATTCGAGCAATTGGATAATAGTAAAGGATTATCAAATAGTTCGATCAATACTATTTTTCAGGATTCTGAAAACTTAATTTGGATAGGAACATGGGACGGACTAAACCGATATGACGGAAATAATTTCAGGATTTTCAGACCTGAACTAAACAATAAAAATAGCCTTAGCAATCAGGTCATTTTAAAAATAGACGAAGATTACAAAGGTCTTATCTGGATTGCAACGCTTCACGGAATTAACAGTTATAATAAACAAACAGATATTTTTCAGCATTATTATTTCGACAGAGAAAACATTCCGCCATTATCTGAATCTGAATTTCATATTACACTCAATCCCTCCAAAAAAGTTTTTTGTGCTGTAAAAGATTGGGGAATTGGTTATTTTAACGGAACTGATTTTCAATTATTAAATGCCAAAGACCTTTCGAAAAAAGAAGTCAGAAAAATGGAATTTACGTCCAACGGAGATTTGCTGATTTTATTTGAAGACAATAAACTCTATTCTTTAGCTTTCAGGAAATCACAGGATGATGACAAAGAAATTATTTCGAAAATAGAATTGATTTCAGAAAACATCAGTCAATTTGGAATTTTATCCAAACAAAAAATAGTTACTTTATCGGTATCAGGAATTACAACAATAAATTCTGTATTGTATAAGGAAACTTCAATTTTGTCCAATAATATTACAAAATTTATAACCAGCATTTCTGATGGAATTATAGTTTCGTCAAAATCGAAATATTCTATAATTGATACAACGGGAAATATCGTTGACAAACCGTGGCTTAACAGTTTAAACAATCAAAAAATAACAACCCTGATTGCCGGCAATGAAAACATTATTTGGGCAGGAACGGATGGAGACGGAATAATTAAAATGTTTCCCGCTAATAAACCTTTTAATCTAGTTTCGAGAACTCAAATTCCGGAATTTGACGGCGGAATTATCAGGACTTTTTTAGCAATAGAAGGAAATTCATTTTGGATTGGAACAAAAGGAAAAGGGTTGTTCCGGCTTCCGCATGATTTTTATTCTAATCCTGAAAAGCAATTGCAATACATGAATTTTAATGACGAAAACAGCATCGTTAACAATGCCGTTTATTCGCTTTATAAAGGAAAGGAAAACTTAATTTTTATAGGAACCGACGGCGACGGAATTACGCTTTACGACTTAAATAATTCTAAACTAATAAATTGGGCAGCGATTTCAGGAAGTAAAGAATGTGATTATTTTAAGTCTGTTTATTCTGTTTATCAGGATGAAGACGGATTTTATTGGTTTGGAACAAATGGTTACGGGATGATCCGTTGTAAAATTGAACGCTCTGGAGAAAAATTAATCATTACCAATTTTAAAAAATACATCGCCGATAGCAATTCTAAAAATGCATTGAGCAGTAATAAAATATACGCTATAATTCCAAAAAACAAAAAACAGCTTTGGATTGGAACCCGCTTGGGCGGATTAAATTTATTTGATAAGGATTCAGAACAATTCATCACTTATAAAAACGACAGGAATAATCCCAAAAGTTTGTCCAGCAACGATATTTTATGTTTACAGACTGATGCGCAAAACCAACTTTGGATTGGAACGAGCTTTGGTCTCAATGTATTAGAAGATTTAAAAGAAGACGGAACTGCAACTTTTAAAAATTTTACGGTCGCGAACGGACTTCCAAATAATACAATTCACGGCATTATTGCAGATCAAAATAAGTTGTGGTTAAGCACCAACTTTGGCTTGTCGAATTTTGATACGCAGCAGTTAAAATTTACCAATTACACCAAAAATGAAGGTTTGCAGAACAATGAATTTTCAGATGGTGCTTTTTATCAGCAAAACCAAAAAGGCTTTATTTTTATGGGCGGAATCAAGGGTTTCAATTATTTTCTCCCGGAAAAAATAAAAGAATCCGTTACAATTCCACCCCTGTTTATTGATAAAATCAGCGGACAAAATCAATCCGTTCCTTATTATCAGGGATTGGCGCTTTCGCAGAATTCCAAAAAAAATCCTGCAATTGTTTTAAATCACGATCAGAATTTTTTTGATATAGAACTGACGGCTTTAACGTATATCAATACCGAAAAATGCCAATATGCATATCAATTAATGCATTTTGATAAAGGATGGAATACGATCAATAACCGGAGAATAATCTCTTTTACAAATGTTCCTAAAGGCAAATATGCATTATGGCTAAAATGGACCAACAGTGATGGCGTTTGGAGTAAACCCGTTCACGCTATTGATATTTGTATTAAACCTATCATTTGGCAATCAAATCTGGCGTTTGCAATTTATTTTTTATTAGCTGTTGCATTCGTTTTATTTGTTGTGAGTTACTACAAAAAACGTCAATCCTTAAACCTCAATATTCTTTCGGCAATAAGAGAAAAAGAACTGCATGAAAACAGACTTTCCTTTTTTACGGATATAGCACATGAATTTCAAACTCCGCTAACTTTAATTGTTGGTCCGGTTCAGAAATTATCAAATGAGGCAAACGGCAACGAAAAAAATCAGAAATTTATAGAAATGATTCAGCGTAACTCGTCAAGGCTGTTATTTTTGACACAGCAATTACTGGAGTTTAGAAAAGCAGAATACAACGGTTTAGAAGTCAAAGCAAAAAAGTTTGATCTCGTAAGTTTGATAGAACAAATTGCCGAATTATTTGATGAATTGGCACTGGATAAAAACATTTCCTATCATCTTGAAATCCCTACTGCCCTAACCGGATGGTTTGATCAGGATAAAGTAGAAAAAATAGTTTTTAACTTGCTTTCGAACGCTTTTAAATATACTCCGGAAAATGGACGAATAGACCTGAAATTTTATATAGAAAATAAAGAGCTGCCACAATTAAATATTATAATTACCAATACCGGAAAAGGAATTCCCAAGCAGGAATTAAGCTCTTTATTTAATCCGTTTTTCCTTGGCGGCACAGGCAAAGAATCCGATAATAATATGTTTAGAACAGGCATTGGTCTTGCCTACGTAAAAAAATTAGTCCACGTATTAAAGGGCGATATTCAGGTTTCAAGTTCCATAAAAAAAACAAACTTTACCATTTTATTGCCTTGCAGTAAAGATGTTTTTACGGCAAAAGAATTAGATCTGGGAATGAGTCCGGTTTTAATTTCAGAACATCTGAAAAATATTCTGGAACAAAAAGCTGATCGTTCTGAAATTATGCCCAACAAAATTTTATCTCTAAATGAATGCAGTGAAAACCGAAAAGTAATATTAATAGTTGAAGATGAACTCGATATTCATCTTTTGCTTCATGAATTGCTAAACGAAAAATACAAGCTTCTTACGGCTTATAATGGTCGTGAAGCGTTGGAAATAGTCCGAAATGAAATGCCTGATCTTATCATCAGCGATGTGATGATGCCTTTTATGGATGGCGTTGAATTGTGTAAAAAAATCAAGACCAATCTCAAAACGGGTCATATTCCGTTTATCATGCTTACCGCAAAAAATTCTGTTTTACATCGAATTGATGGTATCGAAAGCGGCGCAAACTCTTATATCCCAAAACCTTTTTATCCCGATCATCTATTGGTAAGAATACAAAAGCTGCTGGAAGAGAAAGAATTGCTTTCAAGATATATAACACAAGATAATCTTGTTCAAAATTTATCGGTTTTGTCTGTAATTAGCGAGGAGAAAGATTTTATTAAAAAAGTAATTGATCTTATTCGGAATAATATCGATAATGAAAACCTGCAGAGTTTATTTCTTGAAAAAGAACTCGGAATCAGTAATTCACAACTCTATCGAAAGATAAAGCAAAACTTCAATCTTTCTCCCGGAGATTTAATTCGAACAGTCCGACTGAAATATGCTGCAGAACTATTGCGTAAAAATATTTTAACGGTTTCTGAGGTTTGCTACAAATCCGGTTTTAATAACCGCTCCTATTTCTACAGAGAGTTTAAAAAACTATACAATACCACTCCCAAAAATTATCAGCTTATCTATAAAAACAAGCGATAAAACTTCCAAAACATTAAAGATCAACACAGTATAAACGGTGTACACTTTTGAAGAAATAGTGTACACCGTTTCTTACATGCTCAGGCTAATTTTATAAATGATAATTAATTCAATCGTTGTAGTATAAACTTAAAATACAAATAACCTCAAAAAACCATGGAAAAAGCTGAAATCAATACTTCAAACAATTCTTTATTATGATGCTGAAAAAATACATTTACAACCTGTTTTTATTAGGTTTATTGGTAACCGGAAGCGTCGTGAACGCACAAACTATAAAAGGAAACGTGTCTGATCTTACAGGTCCTTTGCCAATGGTAAACATTGTTGTAAAAGGCACCGCTATTAATACAGCAACAGACTTTGACGGAAACTATTCTTTATCAAAAGTAGATTCTGATGCTATTTTGGTTTTCAGTTATATTGGTTTTCAAACTTTGGAAATGCCTGTAGCGGGTAAAACCAACATTTCTGTTATTTTAAAAGAAGACATCAATACTTTAAATGAAGTTTTGATTGTAGGCTATACAAGCGAAAAAAAATCGGCAATAACCGGAGCCGTATCTACCGTTGATATGGGTGAAATGTCTAAAACTAAAGTTGCCGATGTTGGTCAGGCTTTACAAGGTCAGGTTGCAGGCGTTTTTGTTTCTGCCAATACCGGTGCGCCCGGCGACGGAATGAAAATCCGAATTAGAGGCGAAGGAACTTTGGGAAACAACGACGTTTTGTATGTTGTTGACGGTGTGGCGACACGTGATATTTCGTTTTTAAACCAAGCCGATGTAAAATCGATGACTGTTTTAAAAGATGCTGCAGCCGGAGCAATTTACGGTTCAAGAGCTTCTGCGGGAGTTATTGTAATTACGACCAAAAACGGATCAAAAGGAAAAACCAGTATTAATGCCGAATATTATTCCGGTATTAGTTATGCAACCAATCTGCCTAAATTATTAAATACAGATCAATATTTAACTGCAAAAGATCAGGCTTGGCATAATACGGCGGGAAATGCAGCAAATGCAATTAGTCCTTACGCAGCGGACCGAAACAGAACTGATCTCGCAAATACAGATTGGCTGAAACAATTGTTTTCGGCAGGATTAACAACTAATTTTCAGCTTTCGGCAAACGGGGGAACTGAAACAACACAATACCTGATTTCGGGTGGATATTTTGCTCAAAACGGAATCGTAATTGGAGATCATGATAAGTTTCAGCGTATTAATTTCAGGGTTAATTTAAATTCTGACATCACGCCAAATTTCAAAATAGGAACTAATATCCAACTCACCAATACCGTTCAGGATAAGTTATCGTCAAGCGGAGATGCACCCGGAGTAATTCGTCATGCTTTTTTACGTCCGCCTGTTTTGTCTGTTTATAAAAACCAAAATGACCCGGGTTATTCAGAAAGAGATCCTTATACGGATTTACCTTTCTACCAAAATAATAACAGCAACGGCGGTTGGGATAAAAAATACGAACAGACGATGAATCCAATTGCTTTGGTTCATTTTACAGATGATAAAGTAAAAACCTTCCGCACTTTTGGAAATATTTATGGAGAATATAAATTCTTAGCCGACAAGTCTTTAAAATTCAGAAGCAGTTTTGGCGCTGATCTTGTTTTTAACCACAATAAAGCTTTTGCTGAAAATTTTGGTGATGATGAAGGAGATTTACTTTATCCAACTTTGGGCAGACTTAACAAACCTTCGTCTTTGAATGAAAATAGAGGTCAAACCATGACTTTTACTTTTACCAATACACTAAATTACGTTAAAACAATCAACGAGAAACATACTGTAAATGCATTGTTAGGTACAGAAAGTATCAGTAGTAAATATTCGTGGATTGGCGGCAGCAGAGAAAATTACGACAACACAACAAACCCGTTCCGTTATCTGGATTACGGTGGCATGAATAAAATGATGGCAACGGGAACTGACGTAAACTGGAATCTGGTTTCCTTTTTTGGTTCGGGAACGTACGGATATGACAATAAATATTATGTTTCAGGTACGATCAGGGCGGATGGTTCTTCACGATTTGGACCTAATAATAAATGGGGTTATTTCCCTTCTGTTTCGGGAGGATGGATTTTATCCAAAGAGAAATTCCTTGAAAACAGCGAATGGCTTTCTAACTTAAAATTAAGAGCAAGCTGGGGTCAGTCAGGAAATCAGGAAATACCAAATAACGCCTATTTAACCGTTGTTACAAAAAGAGACGAAGCCTTAAATATTACTTACGGAAACCCGAATATCAAATGGGAAACAACAACCCAAACAGATATTGGAATAGACATTAGCGTTCTAAAAAACAAATTATCGTTTACAGCAGATTACTTTGATAAAACTACCGATGATATTTTATTGGGCGTTAGCCTGCCTGTTGCAGCAGCCGGAATAACAGGATTAACGTATATAAATGCCGGAACGGTAAGCAATAAAGGTTTTGAATTTGGAGCTAATTTCCAAAATAATGACCGCGCTTTTAAATATGGTATAAGCGGAAACGTAGCAACACTGACCAATAAGGTCGAAAAACTGCATGAATCTGTAGCCAATATCGATGATATTTTAAGCAATACCAGAACTACTGTTGGCAAACCAATTAATTCATATTACGGATATAAATCGGATGGAATTTATCAGAACACAGCCGAAGTAAATTCAAATTTATATACCAATTCAAACGGTACACAACCCGGAGATATAAAATTTAAAGATGTAGATGGCGACGGTCAGATTACCGAAAATGACAGGACTTTTATTGGAAATCCAATTCCAAAAATTACTTATGGTTTATCTTTTAATGCCGAATATCAAAGGCTTGATATCTCCTTTTTATTTCAGGGAGTTCAGGATGTAGACCGTTATAACGAATTGAAAAAGATTGTCAATTACGATAGCCGCCCGTTTAATTCAACAACCGATGTTTTAAACTCATGGCATGGCGAAGGAACGTCAAACACAACTCCACGACTGACTTTTAATGACAACGGAGGAAGTAAAGTTTCAAGCACATATATCGAAGATGCTTCTTATTTAAGATTGAAAAATATAGAGATTGGATACACTTTTAATCCACAAACGCTGGGCGATGCCAATTTGCGTATGTATTTGTCCGGTCAAAATTTATTTACCATTACCAAATATTCCGGTTTAGACCCTGAATCTACTTCTTTGATTGACAAAGGAACGTATCCGCAATCGATGACTTTTATTCTTGGATTAAAACTAAAACTCTAAAAAACGAACGATGAAAAACATATATAAAATCACGCTATTAATCGGATTCCTGTCTTTAACCGGCTGCGAGGAACAATTGACAACAGACCCGATTGGTTTATCAGTCAAGGAAGATTCTGACAAGAAACCCACCATAACTGCGGTAGAAAATTCCGTTAGTTCTTCGTATCAATTATTTTCGAATACGATGAATCTTTTTAGCGAAGAAGACTGGAACTGGAGCACCGGATTGGTATTTCAGAGTGATCTGATTGTTCAGGATATTGCATCTGATGATATGGAGAAAAAATGGCTTCCGGATGGCGATCAATCCTGGATGGACGAAGTAAATAATTTCACGTTTACAGCCGCAAACGGCGGTCCAAACGGAGCATGGAAATACAATTATGAAGGTATAAAAAGAACCAATATTGCTCTCGGCTTTTTACTAAATCCCGATTTAGAAAAAATCACGAAAATGTCAACCGAAAGAAAAAATCAGTTGTTGGGAGAAGCATATTTCCTGAGGTCGTACTATTATTTTTCACTGGTAAATAACTTCGGCGATGTGCCTTTAATTTTAAGTCCGATTGAAAAATATCAGGACGCTTTTAAAATTATACGAGCGCCAAAAGGAGAAGTATGGAATCAGATTAATGCTGATTTAGTGCGTGCAAAAGATTTATTACCGGATTCTAAATACAGTTCCTCAACTGAAAAATGGAGAGTTTCTAAAGGAGCCGTAATCGCATTGCAGGCAAAATCTGCTTTGTACAATAAAAATTGGGGGTTGGTAATTTCATTGGTTTCTGAATTGGAAATGCGAAATTATTACGATCTGAATGCCAATTACTTTGATAGTTTTAATTCAGAATATACAGATAATGAAGTTATTTTCTCATACAACCACATTCAGAATGTAATTCCTAAAAAAGGAAACGGAATTTGTGCGATTGCTGGCTGGGGATTTTTTGCTCCAACCGCTGATTTCTTGGCTTCATTTGAACCAAACGACCCAAGAAAATTATATACGGTTAATGTTCAAGAGCAATGGGTAAATAAATTATTGGGAAGTATAAACGGAACCAATAAATCAAACAAGGAATCTCCAAATAATAAAATCTATATCCGCTACGCCGATGTTTTGCTTTGGAAAGCCGAAGCGCTTAATGAAACCGGAGATTATGCCGGATCAATCGCCATCATTAATAAAATAAGAAAACGTGCCCGAACTACGGTAACCACAACCGGAACAATTGCGCCTGACGGAACTTTACCGGACAGGGAACAATCTACAGATAAAGCTGTTGTAAAAGCATGGCTTATAGCTGAAAGAAGAGCAGAACTTGGTTTTGAAAGCCAAAGGATGCACGACCTGAAAAGATGGGGAATTGCAAAAGAGGTTATGCGAGCACACGGAAAAAACTTTCAGGACAAACATATGTTATATCCCGTTCCGCAATCTGAAATCGATGCAACAGCCAGAAGATTAACACAAAATCGGGTTATTAATATTAAACCTGACAGGTTTTAAAAACCTGTCAGGTCTTCATTTCTATTTCCCCTAATTACAAGAAAATAAAAAACATGAAAGATATCGCAATCCGTTTTACGGAAAATCCATTATTATCACCAGCCGACATTCCTGCTAGCAGAGAAGGTTTAGAAATTACCTGTCTTTTAAATCCCGGTGTATTTCAATATCAAAATAAAACATGGCTTGCGGTTCGGGTTGCCGAAAGACCAAAACAAAAAGAAAACACAATCTCTTTTCCGATTTTAACCGAAACCGGAGCGATAAAAATCATTGAAATTGCAAAAAATGATCCTGAATTAATAGCCGACGATGCAAGGGTAATTAATTATAAAGGTGTCGATTATTTGACAACACTTTCTCATTTAAGATTATTGTGCAGTGATGACGGACGTAAATTCTATGAACCCGAAAATTATCCGTGTTTGGTTGGCGAAGGAATTATGGAAACCTTCGGGATTGAGGATTGCCGCGTTACCTTAATCGACGGAAGATATTATTTAACTTTTACGTCTGTATCTGATAATGGCGTTGCCGTTGGTTTAAGAACTACAACCGACTGGAAAAATTTTAAAAACCACGGTTTGATATTTCCCGCACATAATAAGGATTGCGCCATTTTTGAAGAAAAAATCAACGGACTTTTTTATGCTTTACACCGTCCAAGCAGCGTAGATATTGGCGGAAATTATATTTGGATTTCGTCTTCTCCGGACGGATTACATTGGGGAAATCACCATTGCATTGTTAAAACCAGAAAAGGATTTTGGGACAGCAAAAGAGTTGGCGCAGGAGCTGCACCAATAAAAACAGATAAAGGCTGGCTTGAAATTTATCACGGAGCCAACGAAAATCATCAGTATTGTTTAGGTGCTTTTTTATTGGATTTAAAAGATCCGACAAAAGTAATCGCCAGAACAGAACAGCCCATTATGGTGCCAACCACAGAATATGAATTAAGCGGTTTTTTTGGCAATGTCGTCTTTACAAACGGACATATTGTAGCACCTGACGGAGATACGGTTACAATTTATTACGGTGCTTCTGATGAATTTGTCTGCGGTGCTCAATTTTCGATTAAAGAAATCCTTTTACTTTTAAAAACTGCCTAATGCTTAAAAAATTTATATCAGAAATTGATCATTTTAAAAGCCAGACCCATAATTTTCGTACGCTGATTTTTACCAATCTGGTTTATGCATTGGTATTGCCCGTGATTGATATTTTTGTCGCTGCTTATATTATGCGAAATTCCAATGATACCTCAAAAGTGGTGATTTATCAGCTTGCTATTTACACCGGAATTCCGCTTACGTTTTTATTAAACGGCTATTTATTAAAGCATTTTAATATCAGGAAATTATATTCCATCGGGATGATGCTGAGCGGTGTTTCGATGATTATTATGATGTCTTTAAAAACATTAGACCTTACCGGAATTGCCATTGCAGGAATTACAATGGGGCTTTCGTTTGGTTTATATTGGTCAAACAGGGATTATCTCGCTTTATCGATTACAAATGATACGAACCGTAATTATTATTACGGTCTCGAAACTTTTATTTATACCATTATTGCCATTGCAATTCCTGCAGCTATTGGCTGGTTTATCCAGTCAAAAACGGGCGACGGCGATAAACATCAGGCGTATTTAATCATTACCGGAATTGTGTTTCTTATTACAATTATGGCTTCGGTAGTTTGTTACAGAGGAAAATTCGAAAATCCGGCTCAAAAGCAATATATCTTTTTTAAGTTTCATCCATTATGGTACAAATTATTGTCGCTTGCCACATTCAAAGGTTTGGCGCAGGGATTTTTGGTGACCGCTCCCGCAATGTTGATTTTTAAATTATTGGGCGAAGAAGGCGCATTAGGAAAAGCACAATCTATTGGTGCCGTTCTGGCAGCAGTTATAGTATATCTTATCGGTCGTTTCTCGAAACCTTCTGACCGAATCAAAATCTTTTCATTGGGTTTGATTTTGTTTACTTTAGGCGCCTGCATAAATGGATTATTTTTTGATAAAACCGGAGTTATTATCTTCTTATTATTACTGCTTATTGCAAAACCTTTAATGGATCTCGCCTACTTCCCTATTCAGTTAAAAGTAATTGATATAGTTTCCCGAATCGAAAACAGAGGTGAATTTACTTATATCCTAAATCACGAAGCCGGACTTTATATTGGCAGACTTTTAGGCGCAGGAACTTTCCTGACTTTATATTATGTTGTTTCAGAAGATTTTGCTTTACGATACGCCATCGGAATTATTGCCGTATTACAGCTTTGTTCTATTTATATCAGTAAAAAAATCATCAAACAAGGAAACGAGCTTTCTCCTGAAATAAAAAAGGAAAAGAAAGAAGTTGTTATGGAATTAGTCTAAAATCAAAAATTGTGCTTATGAATGTCTTTATAAAAATTACGTTTTCATTCCTGTTGCTTTTAAATTTTTCGGCAACAGCCCAAATAAAACAGCAAAATATAGCCCGTATTGATCAAATGCCGGATTTACCAAAACCTTTGCAAATTATTGATTATAAAAAACTGGCGCTGGATTTTGATAAAACGGTATATGATTTTAAAGCAAAAGGTAAATTCTGGCCAATGGTTTGGATAGATACGAGCCAAAAAAACTTTCCGCAGCCCGTTGTTGGTTTATATACCGCTGTTGGCGATGTTCGACAAGGATCAAATCGTAACAAAGGAATGTTTCATGAAGCACTGGCGACAATGGGCGCAACGCTGGGCGCAACTTTGGTTGGAATTGATAAAAAACAGCATTTCAATTATGTCGGAATGTTGAAGAATTATTTCAACAAAGGCACAAATTGGAATATTATGATGAACAATACCTGTCCCGAAGTTGCTTTATTGGGCGGCGGTTATGGTCGCGATTGGTGGTATGATGTATATCCGAATCTTCTATTTTATGCGGTTTACGATCAATATCCAAACGAACCCGGATTTGAAGAAATCGCAAAAACCATTGCTGATAAATTTTACGAAGCCGATGTAATCCTAAACGGAAACTACGAATACTCATATTTTGATTATAACACAATGAAACCAATGACGAACCATATCTGCGCACAGCCAGATGTTGCTGCGGGACATGCATGGGTTTTATATTCGGCATATAAAAAATTTGGAGATCAAAAATATTTAAAAGGTGCTTTGAGTGCTTTATCAGCTTTGGAGGCACAGCCAAAAAACCCAACTTATGAAGTATTAATGCCTTTTGGCGCTTATTTATCAGCGAGAATAAATGCGGAACATGGCACCAAATACAACACTGCCAAAATGCTGGACTGGACATTTGACGGAACGCCTGTTTGTCGCGAAGGCTGGGGTGCATTAGTGGGCAACTGGAATGGAATTGATATTTCGGGAACTTTTGGAAGTACAGTCGATCATGGCGGATATGGTTTTTTAATGAATACCTACGATGCCGCATGGCCGTTAATTCCGATGGTGAGATACGATCAGTCGTATGCAACAGTAATTGGAAAATGGATGCTGAATGCCGCCAATGCATCCCGATTTTTCTATCCGCAATATATGCCGGATCAGCATGAAACTATTCCTGAACTTGCCGAAGTTACAAAAGGAGTAATCGCATACGAAGGAATTATAAAACAATCCGGTTATAAAGAATATGAAAACCTAAAAGCTCCCGTAGCGCAAGGCGACGGACCGCTTTGGGTATTAGGTGAAAATCCTAAAGAGTCTCAATTTAGTGTTTACGGAAGCGGACATGTGGGTATTTTTGGCAGTATTATCAGAGAAACCAATGTAAAAGGGATATTACAACTGAATCTATTGACAACTGATTTTTTTAGTGATAAAGCGTATCCAACTTATCTGTATTATAACCCTTTTACAACAGCCAAAACCGTTACAGTAGCAACCAAAAAAGCCGAAAAAGTAAATATATATAATACAGTTTCGGGAATTTTTATTGCCCGAAATGTTAGCGTTTCTTCCAAAATAAAAATTGATGCCTTAGATTCTGCTGTACTTGTATTTGTACCAGCCGACGGAAAAATAACGTATCAGGATAACAAAATGCTCGTTAATAATGTCATTGTAGACTATAATTTTCAGCAAATAAAATAAACAATTATGAAATCTATATTGAATTATACTTTCTTTTTTCTTCTGCTAATGAATACAACTATTGGCTTTTCACAAAAACAGGCATCAGATAAAAAATGGTGGAAAGAAGCTGTTTTTTATCAAATCTATATGCCAAGTTATGCAGACAGCAACGGCGATGGTTACGGCGATTTTAAGGGAATGACTCAGAAATTAGATTATCTGAAAAATTTAGGCGTTAAAGGTATTTGGCTTACTCCGTTTTTAACCTCTCCAAAAGTTGACAACGGTTATGATATTGCTAATTATTACGAAGTTGATCCGACGTACGGCAATAAGGCTGACTTTGATCTTTTTTTAAGTGAAGCGCATAAAAAGGGAATTAAGGTCATTATTGATTTGGTTTTTAATCATACTTCTACAGATTCTAAATGGTTTCAGGAAGCCCGAAAGTCAAAAGATAATCCGTATCGCGATTACTATATCTGGAAAGATCAGCCTAACAATTGGGAATCTTTTTTTGGAGGAACGGCTTGGGAAAAAGATCCGTTGACCAATCAATATTACTATCATAAGTTTGATAAAACAATGGCAGATTTAAACTGGTCGAATCCTAAAGTGGTTTCGGAAATTCAGGATGTGCTACGCTTTTGGCTGAATGCCGGAGTTGACGGTTTCCGCCTGGATGTGATTAATTTTTTAAATACCAACGGAATCACAAAAGATAATCCGTTAAAAGACGGCAAGCAGGATCATATTTACGATATCGATCAGGAAGGCGTAAAAAATGCCATGCGAATTATAAAATCTACCGTAAATGAATATCCCAATCGTTTTATAGTTGGGGAAATTGGAAGTGATAAAATTGAGGTTTTAAAGCAATACCAATCACAGGATTTACTGGATGTGGTTTTTAATTTCAATTTTGGAAGCATCAAAACATTTTCGACTCAGCGTATTTATGATGAATTGCAAAGCATGGAAAAAAACATGACGAATTATCCAACTCTGTTTTTTGGAAGCCACGATATGCCCCGAATGATGGATCGACTTGCAGATGGAAATTCAGAGCGTGCTGTTGCTTTAACGGCTTTAATTCTGACTGCAAAAGGAGTTCCGTTTATTTATTACGGAGAAGAAATCGGAATGCATAATATTATTGCCAAAAGTATTAATGATATGGTCGATGTGCAAGGAAGAACCCATTATGAACTTGCAATTGCTGCAGGCAAAAATATTGATGAAGCGCTTATTGAAGGAAACGAGCAAAACAGAGATAAATCGAGAAGTCCGATGCAATGGAACAGTACTAATTTTGCAGGATTTTCAAAAGAAAAAACATGGATAAGAGTAAATACAGATTACAAAAAAACAAATGTTGCAGTCTTAGAAACTCAAAAGAAATCTATTCTTAACAGTTATAAAAAGCTAATTGCTTTACGAAATAATGAAAAAGTTTTGCAATACGGAACTTATGAAAATCTAGAATCTTCACAAGATCAAATTTCATTTATAAGATCTTTTCAAGGAGAAAAAATTACAACAATCATAAACTTTGGTACAAAAAAAGAAATAAAGCTTCCGGCAAATGCAACAATTTTAATGGGAAGTAAAAGTCTTAAAACTAATAGTTTTGTTGTATATAAACACTAATTAATTCCTAAAAGTATCCTGCAAGGTTTTTTTCAAACCTTGTAGGTATAATAAGTTCTTAGCATCAATTTAAACCTACAAGGTTTGAAAAAAACCTTGCAGGATAACGATAAGATTTAGAAAACCTTGCAGGATAATACTATTACTTTACTTCAAATATAAAAGATTCCGAAGGTTCTATTTTTATTTTCACAGTTCCTACTCCATTATTTACTGTTAATTTCATGGAATATTTTTGATACAATTGATCTGCAATTTGGTATTCTCCATCTTTTAAATTCCATTTTGAAATAATATCGGATGGAATTTTCAAATCAAACTCCCTTGTTTTATCCGAAGAAAAATTAGCGACGATAATCAGCTTTTGATTGGCAGACCAACGAACGTACGAATAAAGTGAAGCATCGTAACCTGAATTATTTTCGCGATTCGCAGATTGAATTTCCTGAAAACTTCCCATTAAGGCTGGACTATTAATTGAGAAATTCAGTAATCTTTTATAGAAATCACGTAAATTTTTCTCTGATTCAGAAAGCTGACCTCCATCAAATTTTCCGCCGTTCATCCAGCGTTGATGATTTGGAACTCCGATATAATCAAAA
This sequence comes from Flavobacterium sp. N1736, assembly GCF_025947065.1. Classification (NCBI taxonomy): domain Bacteria; kingdom Pseudomonadati; phylum Bacteroidota; class Flavobacteriia; order Flavobacteriales; family Flavobacteriaceae; genus Flavobacterium; species Flavobacterium sp. N1736. The sequence goes on along the minus strand of NZ_CP109994.1, from coordinate 640,847 downwards.
ATAGAAGTTCTCGAACGCGTTCCGAATCCTGCATTTTCATTTCCGGCCTCGCCTACTTCCTGTCCAAAATAAACCATTGTTGGCGAAGTGCTTATTGTGGTAGAAACTACCATTAATGGTTTTCCACGTTCCGGCGTTCCTGCAAATTCAGGACTTGCCAAACGTTGTTCATCATGATTATCTAAAAAATGAAGCATATGATGTTCTATGTCTGACATTCCTTTTTGAATATCTGATAATCCATCAGGCGAAGATTTTCCACGAATAATATCTTTCAGTTTATCATAGGTTTCTACTTTATCATATAAATAATCCATTTTTCCTAAACGGATATAATTGCGATATTCATTTGGGTTATACACTTCTGCCAATAAAAAAGCATTTGGATTTTTAGTTTTAATTGCTGAATTCATGTAACTCCAAAATTCATATGGAACCATTTCTGCCATATCATAACGAAAGCCGTCTACCCCTTTTGCTGTCCAGTATAAAGCAATAGATTTGAATTTTTTCCAGGAATCCGGAACGTCTTTATCCTGCCAAAAAGCAAAATGTTCCTGATATGATTTTTGATCAGATCCAGCCGGAAGTTCGGGAAAATCTTTAGAACCATCCGGACGAATTCCGTAATTAACCTTTACGGTTTCATACCAATCATTTTGGTCCGGTTTTACTTTTCGGGATCCGTTTCCTGTCCATTTTGCAGGATTTTCGTCGAAGAAACCATCAACCATTGCATTTTTTTCTCCATTTAACGGAATATCTCCATCAGGAATTTCAAAATGATTATTGGGTATGTAGTAAAAATTATTATTGCGTTCGTATTCCAGATTTACATTATCATTGGCACCAAAATCTTTAATACTTTCCGGATTATTTTTTCCTTCATATTTTCTCGCAATATGATTTGGGACAATATCAATTATTACTTTTAGTCCGGCTTTATGTGTACGGGCAATTAAAGCTTCAAATTCCTGTAATCGATTTGCCGGATTTACTGCCAGATCCGGATTTACGTTATAATAATCTTTTACCGCATATGGCGATCCGGCACGGCCTTTTACCACTTCAGGATCGTCATTTGAAATTCCGTAAGCCGTATAATCATGAACCAAAGCGTGATGCGGAACTCCTGTGTACCAAATATAAGTAACGCCTAAATCTTTAATTTCGTGAAGTGCTTTATCAGTAAAATCATTAAATTTTCCTACTCCATTTTCGTCAATTGTTCCCCAGGGTTTATTGTTTGTATTTTTATTTCCAAATAATCGCGTAAAAACCTGATACACTACAATTTTCTTATTTGTAGCATTTTCTTCATTTGCTGTATTCATTCTCAAATCTTTTGTTTTGCATGCCGAAAACAGCATTGCTGCAGCTATTCCTGCAACTAAAATTCTTTTATTTATCATAATCATTTTTAAACTATTTCTTTACTGAATTGAAGATTAAATCAATACAAGAAACCATTTTTTAAATGTAAGCTAATTTTTAAAACTCAAAAGAAACCGACTTTGATTTAACGTCAAAAAAGAGAACTACAACGAAATAGTTTCATGTTTTGTTGGTAACTTGAAAAAGGTTCAAAGGGACAGAGGTTTTTTTAATGAATGTAAAAAATATAAATCATCTTTAATAGTTCGACGAATCTTAAAAAACTTTGAACCTTTGCCTCTCTGTAACTTTGAACCTATCATTTAAAACTTTGTACCTTTGCACCTTTGTTGCTTTGAGCCTTTGCACCTAAAAAATATAATTTAATCCTAATATCCATAAAGGTTGTAACCTTTTTCATAAATTTGACAAAAATTTAATCAATTGAAGAAATCACTCTTTTTCATATCTTATTGTCTGCTTCTTTTATGTGTTCAAAGCATTTTTGCTCAAGCACCTAAAAAAATAATTGTCGAGAATGCTGATTATTCTGATGTAAATCAGGAATTAATGCCAGATGCACTTTTACTAACAGGGAATGTAAAAGTAAATCATGATGGTGTCGTGCTAACTTGCAATAAAGCTTATTTTTTTCAGAAAGAAAATTACCTTAAAGCCTTTGGTAATGTACAATTAGTGCAGGGAGATACTTTGTTTTTAAATAGTAAATATGCTGAATATAACGGAAATTTAAAGAAAGCATTTGCAACCGGAGACGCTGTTATGAGCTCCCCAGATGCAACTCTGCAAACTGATACCATTAATTTTGATCGAAATGTTCAGGAAGTTTTTTACAACTCAAAAGGAACAATCGTTAATAAAGACAATACTTTGGTAAGTAAATCCGGAAGATATTATGTTGCTGAAAAAAAGTTTCAGTTTTTGACCGAAGTGACGATTACGAATCCAAAATATGTTATAAAATCAAATCATTTAGATTATTACAGTAATTCCGGGCACACTTATTTATTTGGTCCGTCGACAATTACAAGTAAAAGCAATTATATTTATACCGAAAAAGGTTTTTACGACACCAAGAAAAATTTGGCACATTTTGTCAGGAACTCCTATATCAAATATGATGACAGGCGAATAGAAGGCGATAGTTTATTTTATAATCGGAATACCGAATTTGCATCGGCAACACGAAACGTAAAAATTACAGATTCGATCAATAGAGGAATTGTAAAGGGGCATTATGCCGAATTATACAAACTAAAAGATTCGATGTTTGTAACCAAAAGAGCCGTTGCTATTAATTTAGTTGAAAATGATTCGGTTTACATTCACGGAAAAAAATTAATGGTTACGGGAAAAGAAGGCGAACGAATTTTGAGAGCTTATAATAATGTTCGTTTCTTTAAAATAGATATGAGTGGAAAATGTGATTCTATTCATTCAAACTCTAAAACGGCTTTGACCAAACTAATTGGGAATCCGATTTTATGGAATGGTGAAAATCAAATTACAGGTGATGTCATGCATTTAATTGGTGATAATAACACCAAAAAACTCGATTCTTTAAAAGTCCTCAATAACACGTTTCTCGTCTCGCGGGATACGCTGAGCACGGGATTTAATCAGGTAAAAGGGCTCAATTTATTTGGAAAATTCAAAGATGGAAAACTCCATGACGTTGACGTGATAAAAAATACCGAAGTAATTTATTATATGCGAAATGACGCGAATGAACTAATCGGAATTAATAAAAATGTGAGTAGTAAAATCAATCTTATTTTAGAAAATAATGCGGTTGAAACCATTACATTTTTCAACAAAGTAGACGGCGATATTTATCCCGAAATTGAATTACCTGAAAATGCCCGTAAATTAAGAGGTTTAGTCTGGCGTGGTGACGAACGAATAAAATCGAAAGATGATATTTTTACTGCCGAAGAAAATGAAATGAATGATAAATTAATTCAGGAAGGTAAAGACGAAAATGCACAAGAAAATGTACCAATGAAAGTCAGGAAAGAAACTTTAGATTACGATAAAAAGAAACCTGCGGTAAAAACTACAGCTAAAGCGAGTACGAAAACTAAAAAATAGTTTTTATTTTTTAGTTTACAGTCGCAGTTTAAAGTCGCAGTCACAGTCACAGTTTTCAGTTTCACACTGAGACTGAAAACTGTGACTAAAAACTATAAACTGAGACTAAAAACTGAGACTGAAAACTGTAAACTGCGACTAAACTCAGAACCTTACTACCTTTGCCACTTTGAACCTTAAAAAAAATGAATCCAGATTTTATAAAATACCAGGCACAAACGTCTCCATATCCTTTGGGAATGGAGGTTTCTCATGCTATTGGTTCCTATATTTACGATACTACTAATAAAAAATATTTAGATTTTGTTGCCGGAGTTTCGGCTTGCACGCTTGGTCATCAGCATCCAAGGGTAAATCAGGCTATTAAAGATCAGTTAGACAAATACTCGCATGTGATGGTTTACGGTGAATATTCGCAAAGTCCTGCTGTAGCGTATTGCAAATTACTGGCTTCACTCCTGCCGGAATCTTTAAACAAAACTTATTTGGTTAATTCCGGTACAGAAGCAATTGAAGGTGCGCTTAAACTTGCCAAACGAACAACAGGAAGAAGTCAGCTTATTTCCTGCCACAATGCATATCACGGTAATACAATGGGATCGATGAGTGTTATGGGATTTGAAGAGCGCAAACAAGCTTTTCGTCCATTGCTTCCGGATATTGATTTTATTACTTTTAACAACGAAGAAGATTTACAAAAAATAACGACCAGAACAGCTGCGATTCTTCTGGAAACAATACAAGGCGGCGCCGGATTTATTGAGCCAAAAGACAACTTTTTACAAAAAGTTCGTAAACGTTGTGATGAAGTTGGTGCGTTGATGATTGTAGATGAAATTCAGCCGGGATTTGGCAGAACGGGTAAGCTTTTTGGTTTTCAAAACTATGATGTAGTTCCGGATATTGTCGTTATGGGAAAAGGAATGGGAGGCGGAATGCCTGTAGGCGCTTTTACAGCTTCAGCAGAAAAAATGGATCTTTTGACAGAAAATCCAAAATTAGGGCATATAACCACTTTTGGAGGGCATCCTGTCATTGCGTCAGCTTGTTTAGCTACTTTGCAGGAATTAACTGAGACTAATTTGATGCAGGAAGCATTAAACAAGGAAAAACTGTTCAGATCGCTTTTGGTACATCCTTTGATAAAGGAAGTTAGAGGAAAAGGATTAATGCTTGCTGCTATGACTGAAACTGCCGAAATAACGAATGAAGTTATTTTAAGCTGTCAGGATAAAGGGCTCATTTTATTCTGGTTACTGTTTGAGGGATGTGCAATACGAATAACACCTCCATTAACCATTTCTGATGAAGAAATAAAAGAAGGTTGCGCCATAATTTTAGAAGTCATGGATGAAATCATTAATAAACAGCGAAAAACTTAATTAAAGTTTTACACTAAAAAAAGAGTAATAACAAAATAATCTTTTATATTTCAGAAGATTATGATTAAAAACAGAACGTAAATTCTGTCCATATTGTTAATTAAATTGTTCACAACAATTAATTTCCGTTCCTCACAACAATAATATGGTTGCCTAAATTTATAACAGGCTAATTTCAAATAAAACAAAGTATGCAATTAAGCAACGAAGAAGAAGATTATAACCTATCCCTATCCAAATTTGAGTCGATGTTAAAAACTAACAAAGTACTCTTTTTTGACTCTGAAGAATTTGAAGAAATTATTCTTCATTATTTAGATATAGGTAAGGCTAATTTAGCAAAAAAGGCCTTAAAACTTGCATTAGACCAACATCCAAAATCTACAGGCTTAAAATTAGTACAAGTAGAAATGCTGGTTTACGATGACAAACTCGAAATTGCTGAAAAGCTTTTGAATGAGTTGTATGCAATTGAACCTAACAACGAGGAAATTTATATCCAGAAAGCCAATATTTGTTCTAAAAGAGATCAACACGAAAAAGCGGTAGAATTACTTAAAATTGCCTTGCAATATACAGATGATTACGCTGACGTGTATAATTTGATTGGAATGGAATATCTTTTTATGGATAACCTTGAGATGGCAAAAGACAGTTTTATCAAATGTCTTGAAGAAGATTTAGAAGATCAGTCGGCATTGTATAATGTGGTTTACTGTTTTGAATTTTTAGATCAAAATCAGGAAGCTATTCTGTATTTGAACGATTATATCAACAAAAATCCATATAGTGAAATCGCCTGGCATCAGCTTGGACGTTTGCATTATGGTGTAAAAGAATATGAAAACGCCATTCGTGCTTTTGATTATGCAACCCTGATCGACGATGAGTTTTTGGGTGCTTTCATGGAAAAAGCAAAAGCATACGAACGTTTAAAAAAATACAATGAAGCGATCGAAAGCTATAATCGTACGATTGAGCTTGACGATGCCACTTCGTACGCTTTACTGCGAATTGGTAAATGTTACGAAAAATTAGGAAATTCTGTAAAAGCGCTTCAATATTACAATCAAACGGTACACGAAGATCCGCTTTTAGATAAAGGCTGGATTGCCATTACCGATTTTCATGTTCGCCAGAAAAACTTTCAAAAAGCTCTGTTTTTTGTCAACAAAGCTTTAGCGATAGACAATCAAAATCGTTTGTACTGGAAACGTTACGCTACGATCAACAAACAAATGAACTTTTTTGAAGAGGCTGAATTTGGGTACAGAAAAGCGGTAGAATTTGGTGATTATGCACTGGATACTTGGTTATTCTGGGTTGATATTTTACAGTTTTTAGGAGAATTTGAAAGCGCAATTCAAACATTATTGCAGGCTTCAGAATATTTTCCTGAAGAAAATGAAGTCGAATATCGTTTGGCCGGATTGTATTTTATGATTCAGGACAACACAAAAGCAAAATTCCATTTAAGCAACGGATTACGTTTAAACTTTGATAATTATATTTTAATCGAAGATTTATTTCCGGTAGTCTGGGCAAAAAAAATGGTTAAAAATTATATTGAAAAACATAGAAAACAATAATGAAAAAAATAATTACGTTAGCATTTCTAATATTAGCTACATTTTCATATAGTCAAACAGAAAACGTAATAGGTTCAGCAGAACCAATGCAAGCTGAAAAAGAAGACTTGAAAATATATGATCGTAAAGAAGTCGAAGTACCAGCAGGATTTCAAAATTATAATATTAAAATTAATCAATTTATAAGTGAGAACTTTGTTGTTTCTAAAAAAATAAAAGAGAAAAAAATCAGTGGAGATATTGTCCTTTCGTTTGTTGTCGAAAAAGATGGTTCTTTCACTGCTGTTAAAATTATTAAAGACTTAGGTTACGATACAGGCAAAGAACTTGAAAGAGTAATAAAATTACAAAAATGGCTTCCCGCAGAATTAAATGGAAAAAAAGTAAGATCAACATTTAATTTAACATACACGATAAACCAACAATAATGATTGATATTTTAAAAAGACGTTTTGGCCTATTAGGACGTAATATTAGTTACTCATTTTCAAAAGGATATTTTACTGAAAAATTCAGTGATGAAGTTTTTGCCGGCAATAGTTATGAAAATTTTGATATTGCAGACATCAATCATTTTGGCGGATTATTAAAAAACAATCCTGATTTAAATGGTTTAAATGTTACAATTCCGTACAAAGAACAAGTCATTCCGTTTCTAGATAAACTATCAAAAAAAGCAGCTTTAATAGGCGCCGTAAACACTATTAAATTTACCAAAAAAGGAAAATTAAAAGGTTATAATACAGATTATTACGGTTTCAAAAAATCATTAAAGCCGTTATTAGAGCCACATCATAAAAAAGCCCTTATTTTGGGTACAGGCGGTGCATCAAAAGGGGTTGCTTTTGCCCTTGACGAACTCAACATTCCTTATACATTTGTATCTCGGGAAGCAAAAGAAAACATTATTGATTATGGTTTAATAAACGCAACTACTTTTGATAATTTTCAAATCATAATTAACTGTACGCCCGTTGGAACAAGTCCGAATATTAAGGCTTGTCCTAATATTCCTTATGAGTTTTTTACGGATAAACACATTGCTTACGATTTAATCTACAATCCTACCGAAACGCAATTTTTAAAAAATGCCAAAGAAAAGGGAGCAATAATAAAAAACGGTTACGATATGCTTATTTTTCAGGCAGAAAAGGCATGGAAAATCTGGAATAAATAAAAAAACAGCTACAAATAAAACACTAAGGTAATTTTTGTAAATTAGACTACTCATTTACAAGTAGTTATGAAAAAAATTTACCTTTGTGTTTTACTAATTTTTTCTATTCTTTTTTCTGTAAAAGCGCAGGATTCTGTAGACTCTTCTAAAAATGTTTATACAGAAGCACGCTATCATTATTATTTAAAAACTATCCTGTTATTTAATGAATATTTAGATACAGATTCAGGTTCTTTTAATACAACTCAACTTCGTTTTCTGCATCCGATTGCCAATAAAGCCTGGAATTTAAGAGTTGATCTTCCTTTAATTTCAACAAATTCTAATTCTGAAAACCAAACCGGAATTGGCGATATTGGAGCCGGAATTAGTTATATTCCTTATTTAAACCATAAAACCGGCGGAATAGCTTTTCGTGCCAGGGTAATTTCCAATTCAGCCACTGACCCTGCACGTGGATCAGGTAAATGGGTTTTTGCTCCCGCAGTTTTCTACGGAAAATATATCAGGAAAGACAAAATATTGTGGATAGCTTCTTTAGAAAATCAACTGAGTTTTGCAGGTTCTGATAATAGGGATAACATAAACGTTACAGCATTCGAAAATTACCTGATGTTTATTATTGGAAAAAACTGGATCGCGGTCGATGCTGCTTTTAGATACAATGCAACAAATAAGGGATATCCAAATAATGCTTTTGTAGAATTTGGACGAAGAATAACAACAAATGATATGGCTTACATTCACCCAAGTGTGGGTTTTGGAAATCATAAATCATATAATTTTGGAATCGAAGTTGGTATGTTAATTTTATTTTAAGCTTTGGTAAAAAATAAGATCTTATTTACTAAAATATTATTTTTTAACTATTCTTCTTAAAACAATATTATTTTAAAATTTAAATTAACTTCAAAAATTACGCAAAAAAACATCTATCATAACCTTAAAACAACTCAATAAATAAGAATTTCACCGTAAAATAACGTATAAACAAAGGATTTATTTTGTATTTAGAAACACCTTTACTATCTTTCGCAATGTTTAAAATAAAAACCTTACACATTTAAAATGTTAGAAGAAAAGAATGACAACCTGCAAGAAGCAGACGGAAAATTAGGAATCGAAATTAGCGATTCTCTACCAAATGATGCCACTGAAACAACGGGGTCTGAAGCCACAGCGGAAAATGAAATTTCACTTCCTGAAAATGAAGTAGAAAATGTTGAAGAAGCCACAGAAACCGATCATCAAACAGCATTAGACGAAATAACAAACTCGAATGCTGAAGAAAGCGAAGATGAGACGCTAAAAGAGCGTCATGATATTCCTATGCAGGATTATGATACTTTCTCACTGGATGCACTTGTTGATGAATTAAAGAAGCTTGTCAATACAGATAAAGTAATGTCTGTAAAAGATCATATTGAAGAAATTAAAAAATCGTTTTTATTACAATACAATCACCTTATAGAGGAGAAAAAAGAAGAATTTAATGCTTCGAAACAAGATCCTAATGAAGAATTTGAATATCATTCTCCGCTAAAATCTAAATTTGATGAATATTATAATGTATTCAGAGAAAAAAGAAATGCGCATTTTAAGCATTTACAAACCAATTTAAAATCAAATTTAGAGAATCGACTTGCTATTGTTGAAGAACTAAAAGAACTTATAAACCCGCAGGAAAACATCAAAGATACTCTGAAACATTTTAATGATTTAAGAGAAAGATGGAAAAATGCAGGAGCAATTCCAAAGGATAAATACAATCATGTTTGGAATAATTATCATTTTCATGTAGAAAATTTCTATGATTATCTGCATTTGGACCGTGAAGCCAGAGATTTAGATTTTAAATACAATTTAGAGCAAAAGCAAAAAATTATTACGCGTGTTGAAGAGTTGGTTAATGAAACTGACATCAGCAAAGCGTTTCGTGAATTGCAGGATTTGCACAGAATCTGGAAAGAAGATATTGGACCTGTTTCTAAAGAACATCGTGATGCAATCTGGAATAAATTTAGTGAACTGACTAAAAAAATCCATGATAAGAGAGAGCTTTTATTTGAAAGCCAAAGAGCAAACGAGCAACAAAACCTGGAAGTTAAAAAGGAAATTATTGCAAAAATCGAAGTTCTTGGCACTGAAAAAGTAAACTCTCATTCGCAATGGCTATTACAAATACAAAAAGTTGAAGCACTTAGAAATGAGTTTTTCGCTGCCGGTAAAGTTCCATCAGATGTAAACGAAGAAACTTGGGCTGCATTTAAAACGGCTGTCAGAAACTTTAATTCTTTTAAAAATTCGTTTTATAAAGACATTAAAAAAGATCAAAACGATAATTTAAATAAAAAAATGGCTTTGGTTGCTAAAGCCAAAGAATTACAAGAAAGTACAGATTTTGCTGCTACAACACCTGTCATGAAACAAATTCAGGAAGAATGGAAGCAAATTGGTCATGTGCCTAAAAAATATTCAGATAAAATCTGGAAAGAATTTAAAGATGCCTGTAATCATTATTTCGACAAATTAAAAGAACATAAATCTGAAGAAAACGTTGATGAAGTAGCTGCTTTTGATAATAAAAAAGCGTACTTGGATATCTTGAGAGCTTATCAATTGACAGGCGACCATAAAACAGATTTAGATGCTATTAAATTGCATATTGAAACCTGGAAAGGATTTGGAAAAGTGCCTTTTTCAAGACGTCATATCGAAGGAAAATTCAATAAAATTCTCGATGCTCTTTTTGAAAAACTAAGTTTAAGTAAAAAAGAAACTGAAATGATGCGTTTTTCTAATAGAATTGATTCGTTATCTGAAAGTAACGACACAAGAAAATTAGACAACGAAAAGATTTTCTTAATGCGTAAAATTGAAGAAGTACAAAACGAAATTTTTCAGTTAGAAAATAATATTCAGTTTTTCACGAATACTAAAAATGCGAAAAAAGAGAATTCAATTGTTCTTGAAGTTCGTAAAAACATAGCGGTTCATAAGGAAAGCCTTGAAGTTTGGAAAGATAAATTGAAACAATTACGTAATCTAGGTCAGGAATAATTAAAATATAAAAGCTGCATTGAAAATATTCTTTGCAGCTTTTTTTATACCGTGTATTTTATCGCAAAGTTCGCAAAGCTTTATATTCATTTAGCTTTGCGAACTTTTGTTTTTAAAATCTTATTTCCAATAGCAATGGGCTCCGACTCCGCTCAGCCTGACAAATGTTGAAACCTGAAACAAAAAAAACCTGAAACCTAAAACAAAAAAACTTGAAACTTTAAACCTGAAACCTGAAACTTAACATTTGTAATTAAATTCCATAAAACCATTCTGTAAATTATTGATTATATTTGAGTATCAAAAGATTATAAACCTTAATATATTACAAAATGAAATTTACAAGAAAAGCAAATGCCAACTGGCAAGGAACCGGTATGGAAGGAAAAGGAACTATTAGTACACAAAGTACAACTCTGGATAAAGCGCAATTATCATTTAAAACCAGATTTGCAGATGGTGTTGGAACAAATCCGGAAGAACTTGTTGCTGCAGCACATTCAGGCTGTTTTACCATGCAATTAAGTTTTTTACTAAACGAAGGTGGTTTTACTGCAGATGATTTGTCTACAGAAGCGACAGTAACTTTTGAAGATGGAACAATTACTTTGATTCATTTAGATTTAAAAGGGAAAGTTCCTTCTATTTCGGCTGAAGAATTTGAAAAAACAGCTGCAAAAGCAAAAGAAATTTGTCCAATTTCTAAACTTTTAAATACAACTATTACATTATCAGCTACATTATTGTAGTATATAAAGTTTTATAGCATAAAAAAACCTTCGCTTTCGCGAAGGTTTTTTTATATAGAAAGAAATATTCTAATTACATTCTTGCTTTCAATTCTTTTGCTTCAGCAGTCATTTCTAACGCTTTGTAAACACCTAGTAATGTTTTAGATACATCTTCGTTTTTAGGATCTAATTCATTTGCTTTTTTAAGATAAGGAATAACTCCTTTAAAAACGCCTTCTCTTTGCGCTTTTAATACATCGTAACGTTTCATATCTTTTGCAGAAGTACCCAATTTATTCATTTCGTCAATGATTGGTTTTTCAGCTTCTAATTTTAACGCTGCAAGATTAAGGTAAGCATTTGTATAGTTAGGATTAATTTCGATAGCTTTCAAATAATATTTTTCAGCATCGGCAGGGTTTTTAGCATTTGCGCTAATAACTCCTAAATTAAATACTAAATCAGCATTGGTTGGATCTTTTTGCAAAGCCTCACCAACTAATTTTTTATACGTTTCAAAATCTTTTGTTTCTAAATATAAATTAGCTTCTGTAAGGATTAAAGAAGAATCATCCGGATTTGTTTTTCTTGCATCAGCAATTGCTTTTTTAGCATCTTCGATACGTCCTTTTTGAACTAAAATCAAAGCAAGATTTTTATAAATCTCTCCTCTTTTTGAAGGAATAGCTTCTGTTTTTGGTTTTTCGTGTGTTCCTAATTTTACTGCTAAATCTCTTTCGCTGGCAGTATTAAAACCATCTTCGTTTCCTGAAGCTTTGTTTACTGCTGTATAACTAGTTCCTTTACCAGAATAATTTATTTTTTTTAATTCTTCATACATTGGTAAAGCCGTATCATAATCCTGTGCATTTACAGCTGTTGAAGCAGCATAGTATAAGTTGATTGTATCTTTTTTATCTAATAAATAAGCATCATACAATTTTTTTGCTCCGTCAGCATGTTTGTTAGCCTGAGTATCTGCAATTGCTGAATTAATCAATTTTCCTTTAATTTCGCTAATTGAAGCGGCTGCCTGAGTTGAATACTTCAATTTTCCCGAAGCTTTTTCAATCTCAATTAATTTTTTGTAGCTTTCTGCAGCAAGAGATAAGTTTTTACCAGTTTCTACACTTTTATTAGCCAGATCAAGGTATGCGTTACCTTGTACTGAATAATATTGTGCCTGCTCAACATCTTTGGCATTCACTACCATGTTTTCAGCATCTTTTAATATCGTAATTGCTCCTTGAGCATCTCCGCTTTTTAATGCTTTCTCAGCACTTTTAATTTGATCTTTTTGAGCAAAAGTAGCTACTGAAATCAATAATGCTGATGCAAGTATTACATATTTACTTTTCATAATATTCAATTTGTGTATTTAATTTTAATTTTCGTGGTTATATATTTTTACTCTTCCGATTCTTCTTCAGAATCATCTTCGTCTTCAACTGTTTCATCAGCATCGTCATCATCGTCTTCTGCTGTACCGTCGTCTTCAAGAACTTCTAAATCCGGTTTAACTCTTTCGATAACAGGTTCTATAACATTTCCATCTTCATCAACAATAACTTCTTCAACATCATCTTTCATAACTTTTGTTACAGCTGCAATCGAATCTTTACCTTTTAAGTTAATTAATCGAACACCTTGTGTTGCACGACCCATTACACGTAAATCTTCAATAGCCATTCTAATTGTTAATCCTGATTTGTTGATAATCATTAAATCATCAGCATCTGTTACGGCATTAATCGAAATCAGTTTTCCTGTTTTCTCAGTAATATTAAGTGTTTTCACACCTTTACCACCTCGATTTGTAATTCTGTAAACATCTTCTCCGTCTTCGTCTACTAATTTGGTGCGTTTACCGTATCCGTTTTCAGTTACAACTAAAATTTGCGAATCGTTAATATCATTTTTGTCAACAGTAACCATACCAATTACTTCATCGGTATCGTCTTTTAACGTAATTCCACGAACTCCGGAAGCTGTTCTTCCCATCGGACGTGTTTTGGTTTCTTCAAAACGAACCAATTTACCAGACTTAACTGCTAAGATAATTTGGCTTTCTCCGTTGGTTAATTGAGCACCCATTAATTCGTCGCCTTCCTTAATAGTAATAGCAGCAACACCGTTTACTCTTGGTTTAGAATATTTCTCTAAAGAAGTTTTCTTAACCTGTCCTTGTTTTGTTACCATTACAAGGTTATGACTGTTGATATAATCTTTGTCTTTTAAGTCTTGCGTACAAATGAAAGCTTTTACTTTATCATCACTTTCAATGTTTACAAGGTTTTGAATTGCTCTTCCTTTTGCTGTTTTACTTCCTTCCGGAATTTCGTAAACACGCATCCAGAAACATTTTCCTTTTTGCGTAAAGAACATCATATATTGGTGGTTGGTAGCAACGAACATATGCTCAAGGAAATCCTGATCTCTTGTTCCTGCACTTTTTTGTCCAACTCCTCCTCTATTTTGAGTTTTATATTCTGTAAGGTTTGTACGTTTGATATAACCTGCGTGCGAAATTGTAATTACTACATTTTCATCGGCGATTAAATCTTCGATACTTACATCTCCTCCTGAATATTCAATTTGAGAACGACGGGCATCTCCGTATTTCTCGCGAATTTCTTCAAGTTCTTCTTTGATTAAAGCTGTTCTCAAATCAACATCTGCCAATAAAGCTTTTAAGTGCTCAATTAACTTCATTAATTCTTCAAACTCAGCTCTTAATTTATCTTGCTCAAGACCTGTTAACTGACGCAAACGCATCTCGACAATAGCACGAGCCTGAATATCTGACAAACTGAATCTTTCGATTAATTTATCACGGGCTTCTTCTGTATTTTTAGAACCTCTGATGATCGCAATAACTTCATCAATATTATCAGAAGCAATAATTAATCCTTCTAATATATGCGCTCTTTCTTCTGCTTTACGCAATTCAAACTGCGTTCTGCGCACTACAACATCATGACGGTGCTCAATAAAATAATGAATCATATCTTTTAGATTCAACATTTGCGGGCGTCCTTTTACAAGTGCAATATTATTTACACTAAAAGATGATTGTAATGAAGTGAACTTATATAAGGTATTCAAAACTACGTTTGGCGTAGCGTCACGTTTCAGGATATAAACGATACGCATACCGTTTCTATCAGATTCGTCACGAATATTGGCAATACCTTCAATTTTTTTATCGTTAACCAAATCAGCCGTACGTTTGATCATTTCGGCTTTGTTAACCTGATATGGAATTTCGGTTACAATGATACATTCTCTGCCGTCCACTTCTTCAAAACCAACTTTGGCACGCATTACAATACGTCCTCTACCGGTTTTAAAAGCTTCACGAACACCTTCATAACCATATATTACACCACCGGTTGGAAAATCGGGAGCTTTAATATGCGTCATTAATTCGTCGATCTCAATATCATTATTAGCAAGATACGCTAATGTACCATTAATAACTTCTGTTAAGTTGTGTGGGGGCATATTGGTCGCCATACCAACTGCAATACCTGTTGCTCCGTTTACTAATAAAGTAGGAACTCTTGTAGGCATTACTTTTGGCTCATATAAAGTATCGTCAAAGTTTAGTTGAAAATCAACTGTTTCTTTTTCGATATCTGCCATAATATCTTCCGAGATTTTGCGCATTCTGGCCTCAGTATAACGCATTGCTGCCGGACTGTCACCATCGACAGAACCAAAGTTACCCTGACCATCCACTAATAAATAACGCATACTCCATTCCTGAGCCATACGTACCATTGCATCATAAACAGAGGTATCTCCGTGTGGGTGATACTTACCCAAAACCTCCCCTACGATTCTCGCAGATTTTTTGTGGGCAGATCTTGATGTTACTCCTAAGTCATACATTCCGTAAAGAACTCTTCGATGCACTGGTTTCAAGCCATCTCTAACATCAGGAAGTGCTCTCGATACAATTACTGACATCGAATAATCGATGTAAGCTGATTTCATTTCATCTTCAATGTTAATAGGAATTAACTTTTCTCCTTCAGACATAAGTTGTTATGTTTAATAATTATATTAGTTTCAAAGCGTGCCAAGATACGGTTTTTTGAAATTTTTTCAGCTATTTACTTACACTTATTTCAATGATTTATTAACAACTTTATTTTACTTTTTAGTTAATAAATTAAGCGTTTTTTAACGCTTTTATTATTATTTTTTTTGTCTATTAGCTGACAGGAGTTTTGGAAGGGTACGGTTTTTGTTTTTCAAAGACTAATTCACTAAATTTACAATACAATTATATATTATGGATGATAATTTTTCACCAAGAGTAAAAGATGTTATTACCTACAGTAAAGAAGAGGCCTTACGTTTGGGTCACGACTTTATAGGTACTGAACATCTAATGCTAGGCATTTTGAGGGATGGAAACGGTAAAGCCATTCATATACTTAATAACCTGGCTGTCGATTTAGATCATTTGCGCAGAAAAGTAGAAATACTTAGCCCCGCCAATCAAAGCGTTGAAGTAAATGCCGAAAAGAAAAATCTTCATCTTACCCGTCAAGCGGAAAGGGCACTGAAGACAACTTTTCTTGAAGCAAAAGTATTTCAGAGCTCATCGATTAGTACAGCACACTTGCTATTATGTATCTTACGAAACGAAAACGATCCAACAACCAAGCTGTTGAATAAACTAAAAATAGATTATGACATAGCTAAAGAACAATATTTAAATATGACTCCAAACGAAGAAGAATTCTTAGAAAACTTGCCAAGAAACGAATCATACAACGATGATTCAGGACAAGATGACAGTCTCAAGGAAAGTAGTTTTAACAATCCAGCCAATAAGTCAAACAAAAAATCAAAGACTCCGGTTTTAGATAATTTTGGGAGAGATTTAACAGAAATGGCCGAAGAAGGAAAACTAGATCCGGTTGTAGGACGCGAAAAAGAAATTGAGCGTGTATCGCAAATTTTAAGCCGTAGAAAAAAGAATAACCCACTTCTTATTGGTGAACCAGGAGTAGGTAAATCTGCTATTGCCGAAGGATTAGCATTACGTATCATTCAGAAAAAAGTATCACGTATTCTTTTCCATAAACGTGTAGTAACGCTTGATTTGGCAAGTTTAGTTGCCGGAACAAAATACCGCGGTCAGTTTGAAGAAAGAATGAAAGCCGTGATGAACGAACTTGAAAAAAATGATGATATCATTCTTTTTATAGATGAAATCCACACTATTGTAGGTGCAGGCGGAGCAACTGGTTCTCTGGATGCTTCAAATATGTTTAAACCTGCATTAGCAAGAGGCGAAATTCAATGTATTGGTGCAACAACGCTTGATGAGTACAGACAATATATTGAGAAAGACGGAGCTCTTGAAAGACGTTTTCAAAAAGTAATTGTAGAACCAACTTCTGTTGAAGAAACAATCGCCATTTTGAACAATGTAAAAGACAAATACGAAGATCACCACAATGTAACCTATACGCAGGAAGCCATTGAAGCTTGTGTTAAATTAACAAACAGATATATGTCTGAGCGTTTTTTACCGGACAAAGCTATCGATGCTCTTGACGAAGCAGGTTCTCGCGTGCACATTACCAATATTGATGTTCCTAAACAAATTCTTGATTTAGAACGTCAGTTAGAAGAAGTACGTGAAAACAAAAATCTGGTAGTTAAAAAACAAAAATATGAAGAAGCTGCCAAACTTCGTGATGATGAAAAACGTATCGAAAAAGATTTAGCCGTTGCACAGGAACAATGGGAAGAAGATTCTAAAAACAACAGAATTGAAGTTACAGAAGATAATGTAGCCGATGTTGTTTCTATGATGACCGGAATTCCTGTTAACAGGATTGCACAAACAGAAAGCAACAAATTAGCCAAATTACCTGAATTAATTCAGAATAAAGTAATTGGTCAAAATGATGCGGTTCTTAAAATTGCACGTTCTATTCAACGTAACAGAGCCGGACTTAAAGATCCTAACAAACCAATTGGTTCATTTATTTTCTTAGGTCAGACCGGAGTTGGTAAAACCCAATTAGCAAAAGTTTTAGCAAAAGAATTATTCGATTCTGAAGATGCATTAGTTCGTATCGACATGAGTGAATACATGGAAAAATTTGCTATCTCTCGTTTAGTTGGAGCGCCTCCGGGATATGTTGGTTACGAAGAAGGTGGACAATTGACTGAAAAAGTTCGTAGAAAACCATATTGTGTTGTTCTTTTGGATGAGATCGAAAAAGCGCATCCGGATGTATTTAATATGATGCTTCAGGTTCTTGATGATGGATATTTGACTGATAGTTTAGGTCGCAAAATCGACTTTAAAAACACGATTATCATTATGACATCTAACGTTGGAGCGCGTCAGTTAAAAGATTTTGGACAAGGTGTAGGATTCGGAACTGCTGCGAAAGTAGCTCAGGCTGATGAAAACTCAAAAAGCATTATCGAAAATGCATTGAAAAAAACCTTTGCTCCTGAATTCTTAAACAGAATTGATGACGTAATTGTGTTCAATGCATTAGAAAAACATGATATTGATTTGATTATCGAAATTGAACTTTCGAAACTATACAATCGTATTGCTGAATTAGGCTACAAACTAAGTCTTACTGACAGAGCGAAAGCATTTATCGCTGAAAAAGGTTTTGACAGACAATTTGGTGCAAGACCCCTAAAAAGAGCGATTCAGAAATATGTTGAAGATTTGTTAGCAGAAGAAATCATAACTTCAAAAATACATTCAGGTGATGAAATTTTGATGGATTTGAAAGATGATTCTCAAGAGCTTTCTGTAGAAGTACACAAAGCAGAAGAACCAACAAATCAATAAAATAGTTTAATTTTATAACAGAAATAATAAACCCGTTACGTTTTTATAACATAACGGGTTTTTTCTTTGGATAAAATCGTATATTTATTAAAAGCAAATAGCTATTTTTGAATATTAAATTCTATAATAAAAAACAACGTATGCTTCAAAACAAAGTCATTTTAGGTAGCGAAGAATGGTGCTCATTTCCAGAACTAGGAATCCCTACAATCAAGGCTCGTGTCGATTCCGGCGCTAAAACTTCTGCAATGCACGCTATAAACATAGCTCCTTTTATAAAAAATGATGCCAATTGGGTTAAATTTGATATTAATCCAATTCAAAATAATATTAAAACTATTATTCATTGCGAAGCTCCGCTTGTAGACAAAAGAATAGTAAAAAGTTCCAGCGGATTTAGAGAACATCGATATGTAATTCAGACAAATTTAAAAATTGGTGATGTAAAATGGCCAATTGAAATGACGTTGACTAATCGTGACTCTATGGGTTTCAGAATGCTTTTAGGCCGTGAAGCCATGAGCGGACGTGTATTAGTTGATCCGGAAGAAAAATACATGTTAGGACAGCCAACAACCGAAGCATTAAAAGAATTATATCAAAACTCTGAAAAAGCAACTTCAGGTTTAAGAATCGGGCTTTTGGCCAGTAATCCGGAATTATACAGTAATAAAAGAATCATGGAAGCCGGTGAAATGCGTGGTCATGAAATGCACTTTTTGAATATCAAAGAATGTTACATGAAACTCGATGCTAAAACTCCGGAAATTCATTATCGCGGTGGAAAAATATTAAATCAATTTGATGCCATTATACCAAGAATTCGACCAAGTATTACTTTTTATGGCTGCGCTTTAACACGTCAGTTTGAAGCTTTGAAAGTTTTTGTTTTAAATTCGGCTACAGCCATAACACAATCGCGTGATAAACTATATTCACTGCAATTACTTTTAAACAGCGGAATCGATATTCCAACAACGGGTTTTGCCAATTCGCCTTTGGATACTGACAACTTGATTAAAATGGTTGGAGGCTCGCCTCTTATCGTAAAATTACTGGAAGGAACACAAGGAAAAGGAGTTGTACTTGCAGAAACTAAAAAAGCCGCAGAAAGTGTTATCAATGCTTTTAAAAGTTTAAATGCTAACATTCTTGTTCAGGAATTCATCAAAGAAGCAAACGGAAAGGATATTCGCTGTTTTGTCATTGACGGAAAAGTCGTTGCAGCAATTCAGCGTGAAGCAATGCCAGGAGAATTCAGGGCAAACATTCACCTTGGCGGAACGGCATCTGTAATAAAAGTTACCCCCGAAGAAAAAAAGATCGCTATAAAAGCCGCAAAAGCTATGGATTTAAAAGTAGCCGGAGTCGACATTATTCGTTCTTCAAAAGGACCGTTATTATTGGAAGTAAACTCATCTCCGGGTCTTGAAGGAATTGAAGGTGCAACTAATAAAGATATTGCCGGAGAAATGATCAGAGCAATCGAAAAGAATTTTAAATTGATATTATAAATAAGTTCATGTAAACTTCATAACACATAATTAATTTAGCAGCTTTGTCAAGTGTAAAACTCTGGCAAAGCTTTTTTTAAATCCAAATTCTAAAAAAATGATATTACCTCCATATATTGACATTACTTTAAGAAGTCTCGCTGTATATTTTTTCATGACAATAGCATTGCGGGTTTTCGGTAAAAAAGAACTTTCGCAATTAAATACTGCCGATATTATTTTGATTTTGCTGATTAGTAATTCGGTTCAAAATGCAATGGTTGGTCCGGACACAAGTCTTTGGGGAGGTTTGGTTGCGGCATTGGTTTTGTTTTTAATCAACTTTGTTATCAAGAAACTTACACACAAGTACAAAGTGCTCAACGATTTACTTTTAGATAAACCTGAAATTTTAATTCACGACGGAAAACTTGATTTTAAAGCTTTAAGCAAATTAGACATCTCACACGACGAATTAAAGGAAGCAATGCGTGAACATGGTTTAGAGCATTTTACCGATGTAAAGCTTTGTATGTTGGAAATTGACGGTACTATTAGTGTTATTTCTGAAGATAAAAATAATCTAAAACAAACACATTATAAACGAAAACACAATCATAAGAATTTTAGAAAATAAAAAAAAGCTGATTTCAATTAAGAAATCAGCTTTTTATTTATGTAGATAAATGCAGATTTTCACATCTCACATTTTACAAATATCATTTTACTAAGAGATAAATACGCTCAATATAAAGTAAACCAATCCAGCCAAAATAGCCGAAATAGGAATCGTTAATATCCATGCCCAGATCAAACTTACAGTTACACCCCAACGAACGGCAGATACACGTTTTGTTAATCCAACCCCAATGATAGAACCTGTAATAGTATGTGTTGTACTTACCGGAATTTTTAAATGCTCCGTAAAATATAATGTCAAAGCTCCGGCAGTTTCAGCAGCAACACCTTCAAAAGAAGTTACTTTTGTAATTTTAGAACCCATTGTTTTCACAATTTTCCATCCACCACTTAAAGTTCCGGCTGCAATTGCAGAATAACACGCCAACGGAATCCAAGGCGGCATTTTAAATGTACCAGTATCTGAAGGAAGCACTACATCTAACCATTCAGACATGTGTACTCCGGGATGTGTATTTAAATAAACAACAACTGCGGCGGCAATAATACCCATTACTTTTTGAGAATCATTTCCTCCGTGTCCTAAACTAAAGGCTGCAGAAGATAATAGCTGCATTTTTTTCAAGGCAGCATCTGCCTGATGAAGATTTAAGCTGCTAAATATCAAACAAAATCCACTAACCGTTAATACAATAAAAGCAACTAAAAGCCATTTGATATTATGTGGTTCTAAAGCAACACTCCAAAAAACAGAAGATAAAAAACGAGGTTTATGTCCATCTTTTATAATTTCTTCGTACGGGATTAT
Source organism: Flavobacterium sp. N1736 (assembly GCF_025947065.1). NCBI lineage: Bacteria > Pseudomonadati > Bacteroidota > Flavobacteriia > Flavobacteriales > Flavobacteriaceae > Flavobacterium > Flavobacterium sp. N1736. The sequence continues at coordinate 619,635 of NZ_CP109994.1, read as the reverse complement.
TTGTGTGTAAACAAACCAAATCGTTGCAATCATTAAAGCAACTGTAAATATTTTAGGTCCAATAACTTTACGGGAAGCATTTAATAACCAAATCGAGATTAAATATGATGCTAATGCCCCTAATAAAGGCGCTAATACAATAAATGCAATAATAATGAGGACTCCGGAAGGCATTCCGCCATCTTTTCCGGCTTTGTACCAGCTTACGATTTCGTACCAATAATGTGTCACTCCGTCTTCACCAACATAACCGGAAAAACCATGTACAGCTATCGCGTGAGCAACTGCTGCTCCTGCAAAACCACCAATTAAAGTATGTGAAGAACTTGAAGGAATTCCTAACCACCAGGTTAATAAATTCCAGCAAATAGCGGCAATAACTCCCGCAAGAATTACAACAAGATCAATTTGCATTGTGTCAGCTGTTTTTGCAACAGTATCTGCAACACCAAATCCGAAAACCCAATAGGCAAGAAAGTTAAAAAATGCTGCCCAAAGTACAGCCTGAAAAGGCGTTAGTACTTTTGTAGCAACAACGGTTGCTATAGCATTTGCCGCATCATGAAAACCATTGATGTAATCAAAAATTAAGGCTAATACTATAATAATTATAAGTAGCGTCATAAATTATAACTTCAGAATGAAATAAATTGAATTTAAGAATGTTTTACAGAAATAGATTCCAGTATGTTCGCAACGCTCTTACATTTATCTGTTGCTGATTCTAAAACAGATAACACCTCTTTATATTTAATAATATTTTTAGCGTCTGTTTCGTTTTCAAAAATTTCAAAAACTGCTTTGTTATAAACGTTATCTGACTTGTTTTCCAATTTGTTAATTCTGGCGCAAGCATCTTTAATAACATTCATGTTCTTTAAGTTGCTTAACTCTTTTACTGCGCTATCAATATTTTGACAAGCTTCAAGATTGATTTCTGTCATTTTTCTGATAGATTTTGTAATCTTATCAACCTGATACAATCTCATTCTGCTTGCAGCACCGTGAAGGTAATCTGCAACGTTATCAATAGAAGTAATAAGTGTGTGAATATCCTCTCTGTCAAATGGAGTAATAAAATTTCTACTCAATTCAAGATTGGTTTGACGTGTAATGTCTTCTCCTCTTTGCTCTAACTCATCAATTTTTTGAAAAAGAACTTCTCTTTCTTTTAATGGAAGGTTTACAGCTTCGTGTAAATTAGAAGCTAATTCAATTAAATTGCTTGAAGCCTCTTCAAAAAGTGGAAAGAATTTTTTGTCTTTCGGCACTAAAAATTGGAAAATACTGTTTATTGACATTTTTATGTTTTTGATACGGCAAAATTACTTCAATAATAATTTACAATGTTAAGCCATTGTTAACAAATCATTTTCAATTTGGAAACTATCCAGAAATGAAACCGTGTTTTCAATGTCATAATGTAGGATTCTGTCTTCTTTTACCAAAGGCACAACTTCTCTGTAACTGCTCAAAAACATTTCAATAAAATCACTTGATTTCAAAGGCTCTCTATAAGCAATTGCCTGCGAAGCATTTAACAGCTCTATTGCTAAAATACGCTCTAAATTATCCATAACACGCAACGCTTTTGTAGCGCCGTTTGCGCCCATACTTACGTGATCTTCCTGTCCATTACTAGACACAATACTATCTACGCTCGAAGGTGTAGCCAATTGTTTATTTTGGCTTGCAATACTTGCCGCAGTATATTGCGGTATCATAAATCCTGAATTTAATCCCGGATTATCAACCAAAAATGCCGGAAGATTACGCAATCCCGAAATCAATTGGTATGTTCTTCTTTCAGAAATACTTCCTAATTCTGCCAAAGCAATTGCCATAAAATCTAAAGCCAAAGCCAAAGGCTGACCGTGAAAATTTCCGCCGGAGATAATCTGATCGGATTCAATAAATATATTAGGATTATCGGTAACCGAATTAATTTCGGTCTTGAATACTTTTCGAACATAATCAATCGCATCTTTTGAGGCGCCATGAACCTGAGGTATACAACGGAAAGAATACGGATCCTGAACGTGTTTTTTCTCCTGAGCAATAATTTCGCTTCCTTCCAGAAATTCATTAATACGCTGCGCTGTAATAATTTGTCCTTTATGAGGACGAATAAAATGAATTAATTCATTAAAAGGTTCGATTCTTCCATCAAAACCTTCCAAAGAAATAGTTCCAATTAAATCTGCCAAATACGAATATTTATATGCTTTTATCAAAATATGAGCTCCGTAAGCACTCATAAACTGAGTTCCATTTAATAATGCCAAACCTTCTTTTGACTGTAAAACGATTGGTTCCCAGTTAAAATGTTTTAAAACTTCGGCAGAAGCCACTTTTTTTCCTTCAAAATAAACTTCGCCTTCTCCTAATAATGGTAAAGATAAATGAGCCAATGGTGCTAAATCTCCAGATGCGCCAAGTGAACCTTGCGTATATATTACAGGTAAAATGTCATTATTGTAAAAATCGACCAAACGATTTACAGTTTGCAGCTGAATTCCTGAATGTCCGTAACTTAAAGACTGAATTTTAAGAAACAGCATCATTTTTACAATTTCAGCCGGAACTTCCTCTCCGGTTCCGCAAGCGTGTGATTTTACTAAATTCTCCTGAAGTTTAGATAAATTTTCATTCGAGATTTTCACACTATAAAGCGATCCAAAACCAGTATTGATGCCATAAATTGGTTCAGAATGCGTCGCCATTTTTTTATCTAAATAATCACGGCATTTTTGAACATTGACTTTTGCTTCTTCTGATAATTCAAGTGTTTTTTGATTAACAATTATTTCTTGTAAATCTTCTAAAGTTAAAGTTTCAGTACTTATATAATGGACTTCTCTCATGTCATATTTATTTTAAGGCATCAAAATTCAGCAAATCAATATTAAAAAGCAACATTTGTTCATAATAATTAAAATTTAAACAATTTCAGATTATTAGTTTTACCTATTTCACAATCAAAACCTGCATTAAAACCATAAACTTCTTTACTTTACCTCTGAAATCATAATCTCAAAAAACACATTCCTACTTAATATATAGACTAAATTCGCTGTTTTTCATTGTTAAACATTCAATAAAATCAGTTCTATAATAGTAAACATCTTCGAAAAACAAGGCTAATTATACGAATAAGACAACTTTGAAGATTTAATTTTAACAAATGCTCAGTATTGAAATTTATCCTTTTGAAAAAATAAAATATTCGTAAAAAGGCAATAAATATTTTTAACTTTTATAAAAAGGCGTACTTTTGAAAAATCAAAAATGAAAAGTAACAGCATTAAATATCAATCTACAATGACAACTCAAACAAGAGTTGCAATTGCTGCTACAACAACTTCTACTACAACAACTACCCCTTAGGGGTATACATTTTACATATAATCCTGGTTATCTATACTTTTTTTCATGAAAGAAGAAAGGCATTGGATACATAAAAAACATTTACAAAGAAAAAAAAAGTCGCAGTTTTAGTTTCAGTTCACAGTTCATAACCTTTGAACCTTTGTTACTCAAAATCTTTGCACCTTATTAAAAAATATCAAAAATGAAAGTATTAAAATTTGGCGGAACTTCGGTTGCCAATGCACAAAATATAAAACTCGTTCTCGAAATAATAAATCAAAAATCTAAACAGGATAAATTAGTCGTGGTTGTTTCTGCTTTAAGTAAAGTAACTGATTTACTGCAACTCGCAGCAGCAAAAGCGGCTGCAAACGATGAAAGTTTCAGAGAAATCGTTGCCGAAATCGAGAAAAAACACCTTGACACTTTAAAAGATCTAATTCCCGTAAGCGAGCAAAGCAGTCTTTTAAGTCACGTAAAAAGAATCATCAATCATTTAGAAACTTTATTAGACGGCTGTTTTTTATTGGGGGAATTATCTCCAAGAACGGCTGACACTATTTTAAGTTTTGGAGAATTATTGTCTTCTTACATCATTGCGCAGGCATATCAGCAAATTAATAAAAATGTGGTTTACAAAGACAGCCGCGAAATAATCAAAACCAATGCTGATTTTGGAAAAGCCGCTGTAAACTTCGAAATTTCAAACCAATTAATTCAGGAATATTTCGCTCAAAATGAATCACAAATCAATATTTTACCCGGATTTATTGCTTTAACTCTGGACGGAATTACAACTACTCTTGGTCGCGGAGGTTCTGATTATACTGCTGCCATTATCGCCGGAGCTCTTGATGCTACTCAGCTTGAAATTTGGACTGACGTGAACGGAATGTTTACTGCAAACCCGAAAATTGTAAAACAAGCCCAGCCAATTGCTGCAATTTCCTATCAGGAAGCGATGGAATTATCGCATTTTGGAGCAAAAGTGTTGTATCCGCCAACAATTCAGCCGGTTTTAAGAAAAAGTATTCCAATTTTAATTAAAAATACTTTTGAGCCAGAAGCCGAAGGAACTTTAATTTCTAATCAGGTTTCATCAAAAGATACCGTTGTAAAAGGAATTAGCCATATCGATCATATTTCGTTACTAACGCTTGAAGGTCCCGGAATGATTGGAGTTGCCGGTTCGTCCAGACGTTTGTTTGAAGTATTATCTCAGGAAAAAATCAACGTAATTTTTATTACTCAGGCTTCTTCCGAGCATTCGATTTGTATCGGAATTTTAAATTCGGATGCTGAAAATGCCGAAGCTGCAATTAACAGAGCTTTTGAAGTTGAAATTCTTCAAAATAAAATCGATCCTTGTATTGTCGAAAAAGACCTTTGCATTATTGCTTTGGTTGGTGAAAACATGAAAAATCACCAGGGTTTAAGCGGAAGAATGTTCAGCACTTTAGGAAAAAACAACGTTAATATTCGTGCCATTGCACAAGGTGCTTCTGAACGTAATATTTCGACTGTAATTAATGAAAGAGACGTTAAAAAAGCATTGAACACTTTGCACGAAAACTTCTTTGAAGAAAACACAAAACAGTTGAATTTATTCGTGATGGGAGTTGGAAATGTCGGCGAAAAATTCATCGAACAAATTCACAATCAAAAGAAATTTTTAAAAGATAATTTAAAGATAAATGTTCGCGTAATTGCTTTGTCAAACTCCAGAAAAATGCTTTTTGATGAAGATGGAATTTCTTTAAAAGAATGGCAATCTGATTTAGATAAAGGCGAACCGGCAAACGCAGCAACTTTTATCGAGCGCGCCAAAGAACTGAATTTACGTAACAGTATTTTTGTGGATATTACAGCAAATGCAACCGTTTCTGAAACTTACGAACAGTTCCTGAAACAAAGTATTGCCGTTGTAACCTGCAACAAAATAGCCTGTTCATCTGCGTATGACAATTATAAAAAATTAAAAAGTTTATCACGCCAATACAACGCTCCGTTTTTATTTGAAACCAATGTTGGTGCGGGATTGCCAATTATTGATACCGTAAAAAACTTAATTGCCTCAGGCGATAAAGTGCATAAAATTCAGGCAGTTTTATCAGGAAGTTTAAACTTCATTTTCAATAATTTTGATGAGAATAATTCTTTTCACGATGTTGTAAAAGAAGCCGGAGTTCAGGGATTTACAGAACCAGACCCAAAAATTGATTTAAGCGGAATTGACGTTGCTCGTAAAATCCTGATTTTAATTCGCGAAAGCGGTTACGAAATGGATATTGATGCCATCGAAAACGAATCTTTCCTTCCTGCCGAATGTTTAGCTACAACCAATAACGATGACTTTTTTGCCTCGTTAACCAAACACGCCGAACATTTTGAAAACATTTATAAAGAAGCCTTGAAAAAAGATTCAAGATTGAAATATGTTGCACAATTCGAAAACGGAAAAGCAAGCGTAGGCCTTCAGTTTATTCCAAAAGATCACCCATTTTACAATCTGGAAGGAAAAGACAATATCGTCCTTTTCTACACAGATCGTTACGTAGATCAGCCATTATTGATAAAAGGCGCCGGAGCAGGAGCAGCTGTTACCGCGTCAGGGATTTTTGCGGATGTAATTCGCATTGGAAATAACTAAAGAAGGTACAAAGGCTCAAAGGTGCAAAGGGACAAAGTTAAAAACCTTTGAGCCTATGAACCTTTGTCGCTCTGAACCTTAAAATAAAAAATTATCGAGCAGCAAAGCCTCTGAACCTTTGAACCTTTGCCACTCTGAACCTCAAAAAAAATGATAGAAATAAAACTATTTTGCCCGGCGACCATAGCGAATCTTTCGTGCGGATTTGACGTACTTGGACTTTGCTTAGACAATGCGGGCGATGAAATGATTGTTCGAAAAACAGATCAAAAAGGAGTTCGTATTACTAAAATTATTGGTGCTGATTTGCCGATGGAAACCGAGAAAAATGTTTCGGGAGTTGCGGCTTTAGCGATGTTAGAAGCTTATGAAAGAGATTTTAATCCGATAACATTTGGTTTTGAAATCGAAATCTATAAAAATATCAAAGCCGGAAGCGGAATTGGAAGCAGCGCCGCAAGTTCTGCCGGAGCGGTTTTCGGTATAAATGAATTATTAGGAAAACCATATTCTCGTAAAGATTTGGTGCAATTTGCCATGCAGGGCGAAAAATTAGCCAGCGGAAATGCTCACGCTGACAACGTTGCTCCTGCCCTTTTAGGTGGTTTTACGTTGGTAAGAAGTTATGCTCCGCTTGATATTATCAGAATTGATAGTCCCGAAGAATTATTCGCAACCGTAGTTCATCCTCAAATTGAGTTGAAAACATCTGATGCGCGTTCGGTATTGAAACAAACCGTTTCGCTGAAAAGCGCCATTATGCAATGGGGAAATGTTGGCGGATTAATTGCCGGTTTATACACAAAAGATTACGATTTGATTGGACGCTCGCTTCACGATGAAATCGTTGAACCTTTACGAAGTGTTTTGATTCCGGGTTTTGATTTAATCAAACAAACGGCTTTAGAAAACGGCGCTTTAGGCTCTGGAATTTCTGGTTCAGGACCATCGATTTTTGCTTTAAGCAAAGGAAAAAATACCGCCGACCAAATCGCAAAAGCCATGAGCGATGTTTACGAAAAAATGAATTTACCATATGAAATTCATGTTTCGAAAATTAATCCCGATGGCGTACGCATTTTGTAAAGTGTGACTTGTGAAATGTGACTTGTGAAATGTGAAATGTATTAAGTAAAAAGAATTAAAATATTAAGATAAAGTTTGTCAGACTGAGCGTAGTCGAAGTCCCGCGAAGCATAAACACAAAGAATAACCATAAAGTTTGTCATTTCGACCGGAGGGAGAAATCACATAAAGTAATGACATAAAGTGCGTTGATCTCTGGATGCGATTTCTCCTCCGTCGAAATGACAAAAAAACCGAATAATAATTATTGGAATTTGGAATTTAGCCCCAAAGCTTCGGGATAAAAAATTAGAATTTGATTTAAAGAAAAATCTATTTTCTATACTCTATTCTCTTTTTTCTAAAATTTAAAATCTAAAGTCTAAAAACTAAAACAAACCATGAAATACTATAGTTTAAACCATAATGCACCCGAAGTTTCGTTTAAAGAAGCCGTAATACAAGGATTAGCAAGCGATAAAGGATTGTATTTTCCTCAGATCATAACACCTTTAAATCCTGCATTTTTTAATGTAATCGAAAATCTAACCCATCATAATATTGCTTTTGATGTGATTCAGCAATTTGTGGGTGATGAAATTCCGGAAGATCATTTAAGAGAAATTATTGCGGATACTTTAAGTTTCGATTTTCCGGTTGTGGAAGTTGAAAACGGAATTTACTCTTTAGAATTATTTCACGGACCAACAATGGCTTTTAAAGATGTTGGCGCGCGATTTATGTCACGTTGTCTGGCGTATTTTAATAAAGATAAAAAAGACAGCAAAAACACGGTTTTAGTTGCCACTTCGGGAGATACGGGCGGAGCCGTTGCAAGCGGATTTCTAGGCGTTGACGGCGTTGATGTCGTTATTTTATATCCATCAGGAAAAGTGAGCGATATTCAGGAAAAACAATTAACTACTTTAGGAAAAAACATTAAAGCACTTGAAGTTGACGGTGTTTTTGATGATTGTCAGGATATGGTCAAAAAAGCGTTTTTAGATGAAACTTTGGCGCATAAAAACCTGACATCGGCAAATTCTATTAATATTGCGCGTTGGTTACCGCAAATGTTCTATTTTTTCTTTGCTTACAAAGCTTTGAAAAGCCAAAATAAGCCATTGGTTTTCTCTTGCCCGAGTGGAAACTTCGGGAATATCTGCGCCGGAATTATGGCTAAGAAATTAGGTTTGCCAATCGAACATTTTGTAGCTTCTACAAACGTAAACGATACCGTACCAAGATTTTTAGAAAACGGAAAATACGATCCAAAACCTTCAATTGCAACAATTTCTAACGCAATGGATGTTGGAAACCCAAGTAATTTTATCCGTATTCAGGAATTATATAATAATGATTTAAAAGCTTTCGAAAAAGATTTCTCATCCTACAGTTATACTGATGAAGAAACTCTCGAAGCTTTAAAACAAATATATAATACCAACGGTTATATCGCAGAACCTCACGGTGCTGTTGGATATTTAGGTTTGAAAAAAGAATTACAAAAACATGAGAATGCGATTGGTGTTTTCTTAGAAACTGCTCATCCTATTAAATTTCTTGACGTTGTTGAACCTGCTTTAGGAATTACACTTCCGATTCCAGAACAGATTGAAAGTGTTATTAATGAGGAAAAAGTTAGCGTGAAGATTAAGAGTTATGAGGAATTGAAAGAGTTTTTGAGGTAATTTTATCTTTATTTAAAAATATAGGGCATAATTTGCACAGATTTATTTTGATGTAATTTGTCGTTATTTTTTTAATATTTTAGCACTTTATATTTTATTAAAAATAGTCTACTATACATATTTAAATTTAATTAATGGGAAAAAAAAATTACTTTATTCTACTTGGCAATGGTTTCACAATCGACCTTATTAATCATTTAAAAAATAAAATTGATAGTGGTATTAATGTCAGTAACTTATTTTCAAATGGGGAATTAGTGAATTGGCCTGGGAATGATAAACCTGGCTTTTTATCTTACAGATATTGCCCCAATTTATGGACATTAGGAGCAAGACCAAATATGTCAAATGAGGATGCAATAAATTTAATTGAAGACATAATTACTTGTGCTAACATACTTCATAAAAACAACACAAAACCTGCAAATATTTATATCAAAGCATATAAAGAATTAGTAACCTATTTGCAAGCTTTGTTCGTTTACTATGATAAACAAATAGATATTAACAAATTGGATTTTTCAGATTGGCCATGGTTTAAATATTTAAATGAATTATATAATTCTACTGATGTAGATAAAATTCATATTGTAACTTTCAATTATGACATTTTGCTAGAAAGAATATTAAAAAAAAGTAATATCCATTTTGACATTGCAAAACTTGATGATCAAAGCAAAAAAATAAAAATATATAAACCTCATGGTTCAATAAGTTTTTCTCATCGAGTTAAAAAACAAAAAGAAGCTTTCGCAATCCGTTATGATAGTGATTCTAATGATGGAGAAATTAGTGAGTTTAAAATTGAATATAATAATATCGATGCTTTAAATTCCGTAAATGCAATTATTCCTCCCGCAGGCGACTCGAGTAGATTAGATTTTAAATGGGCTAAAGAAATTAGAGATAACGCAAAAGAAGTTGCAAAATCACTAAATAAAAATGATGAGTTAATAATATGTGGGTTGTCTTATTGGCACGTTGATCGATTAGAAATAGACTCAATCTTAACTAGCATTAATCCTGAAATAGATGAAGTTAAAGTTATAAATCCTTATACTCCAAAAGTATTCAATGCAATAATAACTACTTTGTTCGATAAAGTAATTTTTTATAACAATTCAAAACCACTCATTTAAGATGAAAATATTAAATAGAAATAGCACCACAATAAATATTGCAACTTTTTGGGAAAACTTTCAGTTAAACAAATATAATTTTGATCCAAGCTATCAGCGTAAAAGTGATGTTTGGAGTGAAAGTAAAAAATCTTTTCTAATCGATACTATTTTGAAAAATTTTCCAATTCCACCCATCTTTTTACATCAACATATTGATGAAACATCTGGCAAAACAATGTATGATGTAATTGATGGAAAACAAAGACTTACTTCAATTTTAGATTTTATAGCAAATAAAATTAATACCCCTGAAGATTTTCATTCTGACGGATTTGGTTCAGAAGATTTATCAAATATCAATTTTAAAGATCTTGACAAACCAGAACTAACTGACTGGAAAAAAGTATTTTGGAGATATGATATTACTGTAGAATATATCGATACTGATGTATCAGATATTGTTAATAATATTTTTGACAGACTAAACAGGAATGGTGAGCCACTTACGAAACAAGAACTTAGAAATGCAAAATTTAATGATTCAAACTTTTTAAAATTAGTAAAAATATTAGCCGGTAACGAAACTCTAAAACCAATTTTAGATAAATTACAAAGAAATAGATTAGAAGATGAAGAATTTATTATAGAATTACTTCTTACTTCAATTGAAGATGAAATTAAAATTGGAGATAAACCAGAAATCATTGACGAAAAAATTTCTCAGTATAGTAAATCTGACTCTACTCAAATTACTTCTTTTGAAAAAAAATTTATGGAAAGTGTCGAAATTTTATCTAGATTAAACCTTGATTATAAAAAGTTAAAAGTTGAAGGTGTTAGTCATATCTATGCACTTTGGGGATTAACTGTAGAACTTTTAAAAGAGAATAAAATTGAAGATATTGATTATGAAAATTTGAAAACTAAGGTAGAAAAATTCTACACCGAATATCTATTAAAATCACAAGACCCAAACATTAAAATTTACAAATCATCAATGTCTGCAGGTACTAAAAGTTTTTATAACAGAAATAGAAGAATAAAATCTTTAGTAGAATATTGTAAAAGTTAATTTATATTTTAATTTTTTCCCCTGCTGACGCGAGCGTCCCGCTCGTGAACACAAAGAGACTCAAAAACCAAAAAATGAAAACAAAAAAGAGACCTCATCAAAGGTCTCTTTTCATTTTTATATATCTTCAAAAACTGTTACTTCCCGTTCAATAATTTCTCTAAATACTCAACTTTATCTTTTTCAGCTTGCACCAAACGTTCGTAAAGTTCAACTACTTTATCTAAAGGATTAAAAGTACAATTTGTAGCAAAGATACTTCCTGTTGTAACAATATTATCATGAAAACTATTAAAATAATTAACAACACCTTCATCAGAAAAGTTCTTAATTGCTTCAACAGAAACTTCAAGAGCTTTTGCTATCTCAATTAATCTTTGTTCTTCTACAGTTTCGCTGTTTTCAATAGCCGAAATTGTCTGCTGACTTATTCCTAAAGCATATGCCAGTGCTTCTTGTTTCATATCTTTAAGCTCTCTGATACGGCTTATATTTCTGCCGATATGTTTTGGTTTTATTGCTGTACTCATAATTCAAAGATATTTAAAATTCTTAAACGAAAATAAATTTCGGTAAAAAACAAACTTGTTTTTGTAAGATACTCTTTTCATAATTTATATAAATTGACAAATTCGGCTTTAGCCAAAAAATACAAAAGATTCGGCTAAAGCCATTTTCTAATGTAATTCTGTTTCTCCAGCTAAAGCTGGAGTCAATTCAATTTGCCGCTCTTGAAACCAAAAGACTTAAAATAAAAACTATTTCTTAGTCCCTACAAGATACAAAATCTTAGTAGGTCCGGATTTTACTTTTCCAACTTCCCAATTGTAAGTTTCTTTGTTGTTTAAATTTGCGATTAAAGCATTCATTTCTTCAACAGAATAAGTTCTTAATGAAGATACAACGCCATCCCATAAAACCAATAATGGCACAATTGGAATCAAATACGTAAAAATAATTCTGCCAATCTTAAATGGTCTTATAAAAGGCGTTGTCAAGAAAACAGTAAATGGTGAAAAAATCATTGCAAGGATACTTGTAACAGTCCTTTCCTGCCCTTCAAAAATGGCAATTGGGCTGTTTTTATCAATAGCATTCTGCAGAATTTGCTGTGCATCTTTGGGTTTGAAATGATGAAAAGACAAAAATTGTGTTCGAAGTCCTTTTAGATTTTCAGGAACATTTTTGGCGTCGACTGGCGTTTTTATAAATTCGAAATTATCTGCTTGCTTTTGTGTGTGCTCGAATGCAGGAATATTAGGAAAATAATCCGTCAGCAAAATTTTAAGATCGGGGTTGTTTTTTCGTAATTCGTTGTTCAGCCAAATTAATCCGCCTCCACCGCCTGAACCCAAATCGATAATTTGATTCGTTTTACTTTCTTTTAGTCCTTTTTCTATTATGGGTAAAATTCCTTTATACATGGCGGTATTATTCGACAGAAACTGTAAAAAATCAGTTATATAATTTCTAATAAATTCAGGAAGCCATTGTTGATCTTCAAATTCAAATAAATGCATTCTACCCATACTTTCTTGATTTTCTGTTCTAAACAAATTTCATATTTTTATTTATATATTTCCTTACATTTATCGAAAAATTCGATTGAATACGACAATTATTTACAGCATACACATTTTATGATTTCAAAAGTAACATTACAAGACATTCCAGCATTAACAACCTTAATAAATTCAGCATACAGAGGTGAAACTTCTAAAAAAGGCTGGACTACAGAAGCGCATTTATTAGAAGGAAAAAGAACAACCGAAGAAGAATTAACGCAAATCATTTCAGATCCTAAAAATACGTTCCTGAAATATACCGAGAATGATAGAATTATTGGTTCTGTTTTGTTAGTAGAAAAAGAAGATCAATTGTATTTGGGAATGTTAACTGTTTCGCCTGAATTGCAAAATGCCGGCATTGGAAAAAAACTATTGGCTGAAGGTGAAAACCATGCAAAAACTTTAGGATTATCTACTATTAGTATGACCGTTGTTTCGGTTCGTGCAGAACTTATTGCGTGGTACAAACGTCACGGTTATGTTGAAACGGGAGAAAAAGAAGCTTTTCCTTCAAGCGATATTCATATTAATATTTCAAATACACCTTTGGAATTTATCTTTTTAGAGAAAAAAATCTAAAAAAAATCACCCTATAAGTGATCTAAGTTAATTTAAAGCAGGCTTGAAGATGTATCCGGAAATTTGAAGTCCTAATAAATATTTCAATAAATGAAAATAAATACAATTTTAGGCTTTGTAATATTTATTCTTTTTTCTGTAATATCACAAGAAAGAAGGTAAAGATCTCTGCGGAAAACCTTTAAACCTTTGAACCTTTGTCCCTCTGAACCTTTGAACCTTATTCAATAAATGAACATACAACTTTTTCCTAAAAAAAATAGTAAAGCCTCTATTTGGAGTGGTGGATTGACGTATGAATATATGATATATCCGAAAACAGCAAACTATACTGATAGAGATTTTGTATTTAGAATAAGCAGTGCTACAATAGAGAAAGTGCCGTCAGAGTTTACCAAATTTAAAGGTTATTCCCGATACTTGGTTATGCTTGATAACTGCTTAGATATTGAGGTAAACAAAGAAAAAAGAATCTATGAGAAATATGAAATCATGGAATTTAATTCTGATGATGAAGTGACTTCTTTTACAAAAGGCATTGATTTCAATTGGATGGTTTCTAAAAAAATAAGTCATCACAAACTGAAATTAACCAATAATGATCAAAATTATAATGCTCAAATAATATTTTTATTTTCTTTAGATACAACAGTTATTAAAATTAATGAGAAGCCATACAATCTAAAACCTCATGATTTATTAGTTATTGAAAATCAAAAAAAGGAAAATATAACGCTTCATTTTTCTAATGAATGTCTTTCGGGAATATTGGATTTTTAAGAAAATTTAGTTTTTTTTCTCAGGTTTCAGGTTTCAAGTTTCAAGTTTTAGGTTTCAAGTTTTAGGTTTCAAGTTTTAGGTTTCAGGTTTCAAGTTTCAGGTTTTATCGCAAAGTTCGCAAAGGGTTACGCAAAGATTCGCTAAGTTTTTTTAATTGCAGAGTCACAAAGAAAAACCTTTGAACCTCTGCATCTATGAACCTTTGAACCTCTTTTTAAAGTAAACCTTTGAACCTCTTTTAAAGCACCAACTCTTCAAATAATCTCTGAATTGTTTTCTCTAAATCCTGACATAATCCAGAATGTGGTCTTGAAGTTTGAATTGCCGAACTTCGGATTGCGGTTAACCAACGAAAACGCGAAGGAATATCCATTTCGCCAATTGGTCCGCCGTCTTTTTCTCCGGCTGCAATTTTCTTTAATGCGGTAACATTACAATGCAATTGCTCGATATCAAAATCGTTTGAAAGGGTTTCTATTTTTGCATCGTCGATATGGGACAATACTTTTATAAATTTGGCTTTTTTGCAAAATAAAATGATTCCGATATTCAGGAATTCTTCGCGCTCAACTCTTGGTACTACGCGAATTACTGCATATTCATATAAGTGACTATCTTGCATTTTGAGCCTGATTTACAAAGATTTCGGAATTATTTAATCTCGTTTGCAAAAATTGTAAGTATACGCTTCGCAAAGTTTCCGGTGTTTCATCCGTATCTTCCCATTGCAGCCACTCTAAGGGAATTGTATTTACAATTTCTTTTAAAATTTCGGGTGTTAAAAGCGTTTTGAATTCTGCGTCGACTTCTTTTAAAAGTGAGGCTTGCGGCAATAAAACGTGATCTTTTATCAAAGCAAACGGACTCTTGGCATGTTGTTCCCAATTATTCCAGGAATGATGAAAATACAAACACGCACCGTGATCGATTAGCCATAATTCTTTATGCCAGATCAGCATATTTGTATTTTTAAAAGTACGGTCGACATTGGTAATATAAGCATCCAGCCAAACGATTTGTGAGGCTAATTTAGCATCAACAGTTGTAACAACAGGATCAAAAGTAATGGCTCCTGATAAAAAATGAAGTGCCAGATTTAATCCCTGACTTCCTTGCAGTAAATCCTGAATTTCTTCGTCGGCTTCGGTTCTTCCAAAGGCTTCGTCAAGATTGGCGAAAACCAATTCGGGAAGCTGTAATTTTAAAGCTTTTGCAATTTGTCCGCCCACTAATTCGGCTATTAAAGCTTTTACACCGTGACCGGCTCCTTTAAATTTTAAGACGTATTTAAAATCGTCATCGGCTTCTGCCAAAGCGGGTAAAGAACCGCCTTCGCGTAGTGGTGTTATATAACGCGTAACGTTTACGGTTCTAAGATCGAAGTTTTTCATAAGCAGTATTTACTGGAATACAAACTTACTAATTTAGATTGTTAGATTTTTAGACTTACTTAGACTTCTTAGATTTTTTGTTTGTTTAAGCGTAATGATCGCAAAGTTTTATGTGAAAAATGTACGCGGATGAAACGGATTCGCTAAAGCGAAAACGCAGATTAACACGGATTTTTACACGCTCTTTATGTCATTGCGAGGAACGAAGCAATCACACTTACAAAATCAAACTTTGAGTCTATTGTTAGTAGGGTTGCTTCGTTCCTCGCAATTACTAATTTTGTGTAGACTTTAGTTTGTATAGAGATTGTGAAAAATGTACGCGGATGAAACGGATTCGCTAAAGCGAAGACGCAGATTAACGCGGATTTTTATACGCTTTTTTTATATAGACTTTAGTTTGCAAACAAAAGTTTATAAATGAATTTTGTGCATTATATTTAATTATCTCATTATCCCATTCTCTAATTATCTAATTATCCCATTCTCTAATTCCAAAAAAGCTTTTCCTAAATTCTCTATAATATCTGAAGCTATAAACGATTGATAACCTGTTTGTGGCAGGGCAATATCTGCGGTTAATCCGTGGAGGAATACGCCGAGTTTTGCAGTATATTTAGGTTCGTAGCCTTGTGCTAATAAACTTGTCAGGATTCCGGTTAAAACATCTCCGCTTCCGGCTGTTGCTAATGCGGCATTTCCGGTTGTGTTTTCGTAGATTTCTGCTTTATTTATGATGTAAGTTGGCGCGCCTTTCATGACGATGATTACTTTGTATTTTTCTGAGAAAGCAATTGTTTTTTGAAACTTTTCCGATTCTGAATTCCATTTGCCAATTAGGCGTTCGAGTTCTTTTGGGTGTGGTGTTAAAATGGTGTTTTCAGGAACTAATTCGAGCCAGGATTGGTTTTCTGATAAGATGTTTAATGCATCGGCATCAAGAACCAAAGGTATTTTATTGATTCTTAAAAATTCAAATAATGCTTTTTGTGTACCTAGCTCCTGCCCTATTCCGGGTCCAATTCCAATTGCTTGCGGTTGTATTGAAAGCTGAATATTTGTGATGAAATTGGTATTTTCATCGGTGATAACCATAACTTCGGGAATGGAGGTTTGAAGGATTTGATAACCATATTTTGGTGTAAAAGTCGTTACGAGTCCGCAGCCGGATTTTAAACAGGATTTTGATGCTAAAACGGCTGCTCCTATTTTGCCATAACTTCCGGCAATAATCACGGCATGTCCCTGAAGTCCTTTATGTGTGTGAGGATTTATGGGTTTATAGAATTTTAAAATATCTTGTTTTGTAATTAAAAATGGATCTTTCATTTGGCTTATATTTTAATTTTAATCACTTTTGGTTCAGGTTTATGGTTGTTTGTAACGCGGATGAAACGGATTTACTTTGTAAAAAACGCGGATTGAAACGGATTTTTTGATTTGTGCTGGTTCTTGTGCCTTATTCCTTATTTGGTAGTAATAAATTTTTAGGTTACTAAAGTTACATAAAATTTTGAAGAAGAAATTGTTTCTTGTTATCTTAAATCCCTAGCCCTGATAGAAGCGATATCCTTTTATATTTTTCTTTAAAATATAAAAGATATAGCGGATAGCAGGAAATAGCTTCTAATTATTGCGAATTTTATAATTTAGACTATCTATTTTAGATATTTTTTGAATAAATTTGCGACACAATTTTATAAAACAACACAATGAAAAATACTGCACTTACGCACATACATGAGAGTTTGGGAGCAAAAATGCTTCCGTTTGCCGGTTACAATATGCCTATTACTTACGAAGGTGTAAATGCTGAACACGAAACAGTTCGTAACAGTCTTGGCGTTTTTGACGTTTCGCATATGGGTGAATTTTTGTTGACGGGTCCAAATGCGTTGGCTTTGATTCAGAAAGTGACTTCGAATGATGCTTCGACTTTGACTATTGGAAGAGCACAATATTCGTGTTTGCCAAATAATGATGGCGGAATCGTAGACGATTTGATTGTATATAAAATGAAAGATGAGCAGTATTTATTGGTTGTAAATGCTTCGAATATTGAAAAAGACTGGAACTGGATTTCTTCGCACAATGATTTGGGTGTTGACATGAAAAATCTTTCTGATGATTATTCTTTATTGGCGATTCAGGGTCCAAAAGCGGTTGAAGCGATGCAGCCTTTGTCTTCTATAGATTTAGCTGCAATTCCTTATTACCATTTTGAGGTGGCTGATTTTGCAGGAATTGAGCATGTAATTATTTCGGCAACCGGATATACAGGTTCTGGCGGATTTGAAATTTACTGCAAGAACAGCGAAGTTGAACAGGTTTGGAATAAAGTTTTTGAAGCCGGAGCTGCTTTTGGAATTAAACCTATTGGTCTTGCGGCTCGTGATACTTTGCGTTTGGAAATGGGTTTCTGTTTGTACGGAAATGACATTAACGACACGACTTCTCCGCTTGAAGCCGGTTTAGGATGGATTACAAAATTCACAAAAGATTTTACGAATTCTGAAAGTTTGAAAAAACAAAAAGAAGCGGGTGTTACTAAAAAATTAGTTGCTTTTGAAATGCAGGAACGTGCTGTACCAAGACATGATTATGAAATTGTTGACGCATCTGGTGCTGTAATTGGCGTTGTAACTTCAGGAACTATGTCGCCTTCAATGAATAAAGGGATTGGTTTGGGATATGTTACTGTAAATAATAGTGCTATTGACAGCGATATTTTTATCAGAATCAGAAAAAATGATGTTCCGGCAAAAGTGGTAAAATTACCTTTTTACAAGAAATAGTTTTTTAAACATATAAATTTTGAAAATGCGCTACTTAATAAATAGCGCATTTTTTTTCGCCACAAATTCACGAATTTTAGCTGAAGTAATTCGGGAATTCGTGGCGAAAACTTTTTAAAATAATAGCAATATAAAAGTGATTTTCCTGTAAGATATTTTAGAAAAAATATAAACGGGTATCGAAAAATAAGCGTAACTTTAATACAAACAAAGATTTTCGCTATTTATGAAAAGAATATTATTAGTATTGGTATTAACTACAAACTTACTATTTAGTCAAAATAGCGACCCAACATGCGAAATTGTCAACAAAATAAATACGCTTATTCAGGCAGAACATGTACGTCCAAAACCGGTAGATGACAGTTTATCTATTTTTGTTTTTGATAATCTTATAGATGAGTTAGATCCTTCAAGAAATATATTTTTTAAAAGCGAATATGATGAAATGGCTCAAAAATATCGCTTGCAACTCGATGATTTAATTTTGAGTAACGACTGCAGTTTTTTGGCAGATATTACTACTAAATATAAAAACGGTCTTTTGAGAACTAAAGCTGTTTTAGAAAAAATAGAGGCAGGAACCATTGATTATACCAGGAAAGATACGATTCGTTTTTATAAAAAATCATTTGCTTTTTATCTTAAAAAAGAAGATCTTGAAAAGGTATGGACTAAAAAACTTCGCTATCAAATATTAGATGATATGGCTGAATCGAGTGAAAATCTGGATTCTATTAAGGCAAATTTCAAATCTATTGAACTCGCCTCTAAAAAATTGATTTTATCCAATGAAATTTGCCGAATAAACACACTTCTTGAAACTAATATTAAACAGGAAGAAA